>JAMOOZ010000034.1 GCA_027064885.1 Desulfurococcales archaeon | reverse complement strand
CGAGATTTTCCATCAAGTTATCCACGACATATGAGTCTAGGCGCCGCAGTACGCGTGGTTTCCACGCTTGGTTAACAGTTATCCCTGCCTGTCCGGCCTCGTAAGTCCTCACGAGAACCTCTAGGGGCGCGATGTAGTTTTCTGAGGTGCTGCCTGGCATTTGTCAATTAAGGTGTTGGTGAGGAGTTCCTTCGCCTTGTCCAGCACTTCCCTCCCGAAGTCCGTGAGGACATAGTACGACCTACGCCTATCCATGCCCGCGACCTTCCTAACTAGGCCCGAAGCCTCCAGCAGCTTGAGGTAGAACCCTCACTATTTAACTCTTGCCATCATATTGTTGGTTCTGCTGTAAGATCCAGATATCTCCTTTATAGCTCCTATGAAGTAATTCATCTCCTCCTCAGTTCCTACGGTGACCCTAACATACTCCCGGAGCTTCTCATGGGTGAGAGGCTTGACTACCACGCCATGCTTTACGAGGTTTGCATACAGTTCATTTCCTTGAATGCCGTTTATCCCTACTAGTATAAAGTTAGTAACGCTGTTTCTTACCTTCACACCATGTATTCTCTTAAGTAGACCAACTGTCTTTTCACGTATCCTAATAATGTTATTGACGTATTCTCGGATGACTTTCAAGCTTTCTAAGGCTCCTATCCCTGCCGCTATTGAAGTTATTGGTATGTCGAACTCTCTCTTCTTAGAGAGCACTTCGTGAAGGGTTTGATGCTGGCCTAGCACGTATCCTAGCCTTGCTCCGGCTATGGCGAATGCCTTGGAGAGCGTCCGCAGTATCATCAGGTTGTCATGACTGTTTATCCAGTCCCTGAACGTTACACTGGAGAACTCGAAATACGCCTCATCAACGATAACGTATTTGAATTTCTCCAATGCCTCCTTAAGGAAATTCTCATTAATGATAAGGTTTCCTGTGGGGTTGTTAGGGTTGGAAACGTAGAGCACGCTACTTTTGTTGGCAAATTTAAGCGTTAACTCCTCATTGAGGAGGAAGCCCTCACTTAAGGGAACCCTAATGACGGGAACGCCAGCTAGCTCAAAATCAATGAGTGCAGGTTCAAATGTTGGTGAGGGTGAGACTACGTGAAGGCCCAGCTTCCGGAAGTAGAGAGCACTATACAGCATAAATGACTCAGAACCAGGTAATAGCCTAATATACTCTGGCTCAACACCCACGTAACCCGACAGTAAATTCATTAATGACTCGCTTAAATCAGCAGAATCATACCTATTCACAAGCGATGCCGCCTCCCTAACTCTATCGATCACAGGTCTAGGGGGAGGGTAAGGACACTCATTCAGGTTCAACCTTATGGGGTTGTCCCTGGTCAATTTCTCACCGTCATCAACACATCACGCTAAATAATATGTTAAAGATTTCGACGTTCACGAACGCTTTTTAAAGCAACTTACATAACGGGACAGAATAATGAAAATTAATCGAAGAGGTATAAGCGGCCTTATTGCAGCAATAGTGCTCACAGCAATAGCCCTCCAGCTACTCTACATACTCACGGAAACTTACCGAAACTCCACCAGAGCCCTTAACTACGAGTATGTGCAGTCAGCCAGTAATTTAGCCAAGCTTCAAACTGATGTGAGGGTTAGTGAGAGTAACTCAACAATATACTTGAGCTCATCTAACACTCTAAGAATACTTGACGCATACCTCATGAACGGCTCCACGCTTCAAAAGATTAAATTGTTGGAATCTGTGGTTCGACCATCAAAAACACCTGTTCTTAATTCAACTGTATATGATGTGATACGAAGAGGGGGAGCTACTTTACTAATATTCAATGGTGGGAAATACTTAGTGATAAGAAACAGTACACTAGCTCGGACCGCGATCAACAGTAACTCAGCACGCGCTGGGGACGCAAAGATAGCAACAATGGCCATTTCCGAAATATTCAATCAATACTCAAGTGTTCAGTGCTTTAACGGTAGCTGCAAGTTAGACTTGATTTGGTTTGCTCCAATGTTTCTTGGCTATGACGCTGTACAGGCATTAAGATTTCAAAACGTGCTCTATTGGAACATATATTACACTGGGTCTAAGTTCATTAATGAAACATGCTTCAATTTCACGGGCAAGATCTCTACCCAGTGGTTCTCAGCAGCGTTTTTCGGCATTGTGGTGTATTACTCGAACATAAAGGCATTCAATGTAACTTTAACAATAGAATATAGTACTCCCTACACTTCATCGTTTAATAGCGTTGGAAACGGCATTGTTGGTCAAGTAGCATACTATGTATTTCCGAGTAGCGATAACCCGGCAAGACCTTTCCACTTACATCCTGTTGTCCTGACAGACATAGGGATCCCAAACATTCCGCTATATAGGCGGGTAGTAAAGGTCTACAGAGTGCCGAGCACCTGGGAGCAATGGGTAGTGAGAGATACGCTTACGTTCACCGTAAATCTAAGCAATGCTCCCCCAGAAGGCTATGTCCTCATAGGTTTTGAAGTAAATATAAATACTCAGTTCGTTTATTACCAAAACATTCATGTGTCCTGAGGGCATCCCAGCCTAGGTTCTTTCTATCTTGGGATACCTCCTGGAATTATGCTTTCTTATAAATTAGCTTATCAAATCCATCTCTCGATGCCGACTTGTCGTAAATTTCCTTTATTCGCAGTATGTATGCCGGGTACTTGGCCCTCGGTGCATTGGGTGCGCCGTGGTATAAGTCGTGCATGATATTTAGGTATTCCATTATTTCGCCCTCCTCAATAATCTCGACGTCACACCTAACTTCAAAGGAGGTTATGGGTGGTGTGTAAAACAGCAGTGTTACTTTCCTGTTAGCCTTAACATTCTCCCAAGTATGTTTCTTCGCCATCTCAAGCGCGCCAAAGACCGTAAGGTCGAGTTTATTGACGTCATAAAAGTACTCAGTTAATTCCTTCAGCACGTATTCCAGACCTTTTTCTGCTTTCTTCTCCATAACTTCCCTAGCTCTCTCTAGCATTTCATGAAGATATTCTCTTCTTGGCACGAAGCCAATCATCTTTACAGAACCGTTAAGACCTGCTGGACCGTCCGTGATAAATACCGGGTTAGCTCTCGTGAACGTTAAATAGACGTCTCTGGCGTCGACTTTGCCCTTAAGCATATTTCTTAGGAACCCTAATCTATCGTAGAAGACATACTTTAAGAACTTCTCAGGCAAAGTACCCATGTGTTCTACCCCTCCCTATAGTTAGCACTCAAATTATAACTTAATATTGATAAGTAATACTTAGCTCTCTTCACTTTTAGCAACAAGTTGGAGTAACTTAGCTAGGACCAACGCCTCAGCATTAACTACCTTAAGCACTTCCACGCCAGTATCCGTTATGACGTAATACTTTCTAGGCGGCCCTCTGCCAGAGGTCTTACCCCAGAAGGACTTAATCAATCCACGTTTCTCCAAGTATTTAAGGGATTCGTAGATGGTGCTCTCGCTAGGAGTTAAGATATTGTTACTTAGCTTCATCACCTTAACCCTTAAGGCATACCCGTGAATCGGGCCATTGGACTTAATGATATTGAGCATTATGAGTGAATATACACCTGTCCTTAAGTCTTTCAGTAACTTCTTCACGATAGCGTTTAAATCATCTGGCGTACCTCATCACCCTATTCAATGGTCTAGGGACCGATTCTGTCAATTCAGCGTGCATACAGTGACGCCGTTTCACTTATTGAATACACACTTACCCATTAATTTAATAGCGTTTAGGACCTCCTTCGAAGACCTTGCTCCATGGTCCTTTTAAGGCGGAGAATACTACAAAAAGGATAAGGTATGTGAGGGGGTGTGTTAACATCAAAGCAAATAGCGTTTCATTGATTATGCCTGTAATAAGCAATGTCGAGAGAGGTATCACGCTAAATGCTATGAAGTACAGTACGCCACTTATAAGTGCAGCCATGGATGCTTTAAGCCCGGCATCCACTAAAACATCAGCTATCACGCCAAAGATTGCCCCGTAGAACGCGCATTGAACAATAGCGAGTAAAGGAGAGATCCCTATAACTACCTTAATTATCCAGCCGGAAAACCCAGGAAAAACATTGTTGTCTGGCGGAAGTGGCATGAGTAAGTAATTAAGGTTGTTAAAGGTAACAATAACTGCAACAAATTGCATTATACCTGATAGTATGCCGGCTAACAATCCATACAGTACTAGCTTACTCTCTACCCTACTAGGATCTGTATGAGGTTGCATATCTTGATCCTTCCTTACTCGGGCTCTATAATCACAGCCGTACCGTATGCTAGTATCTCTGCAGCGCCCTGGGCAACTTGTGAAGAGCCTAATCTGACATTCACTACTGCGTTAGCACCCAACACGCGTGCTTTCTCGATCATTCTCCTAATGGCTTCGTCCCTGGCCTCCGCCAGTAACTCTGTATATTCGCTTACCTCGCCGCCGACAATGTTCTTTAACCCGGCGAGTAGGTCTTTCCCTATATGACGGGCTCGTACAGTGCTCCCACTGACTATACCTAATACTTTGACTATCTTGTATCCGGGGATCGACTCGGTAGTGGTTATAATTATGTTCTCAGGCAAGACCATTCCCTCAAATAATACATCGGACTACGATGTATTTATCCTTAACGTTGGGACACGAGTCTTGACTTAATGAAACGCTGGCCCATATAGTGAATTACCTCAAGAGAGGGGTCATTGAGCAGCGCCCTAAGGGCATCCTTCTCTGTTACACCAGCGTTGGTTACGAGCAACCTAACAGCATACTCCAGTTTAAGGGGATGAACACGGGTAACTGACCTAATGTGACCTAAAATCTTACTGAGGTTACCTCTAGGGTAGGAAACATCATGCGGAGGTTCCAAAGAACCGAGAAGTACAACGCGGTTCTTCCCTAAACCACTCCTTAAGACATTGAGGAAAGCTTCAACGGTATCGGCTGGTGGTGGCAAAACCCAATCCTCAAGCGGTGGGCGAACAGGGAGCATCACGTAAGCTACGCTGGGTTCAATACTCCGAAGAACTTCAAGTAAGCTGGTAGCGTCTTCAACAGTATCATTCACACCTCTTACTAGCATTGTCTCAGTGATCAAGGCGCCCGGGAACTCCCTAGAGAATATACGGATACCTTCAAGAACGGTCTCCAGACTAAGCTTTGGGTGAGGCCTATTCAGGATCCTATATACGGATTCAATGCTGGAATCGACCTTAACGGACACCAGGTCAGCTAAGCCTAGATCCTGTCTGACATCACTTCTGTACAGTAGTGACGCGTTAGTGATCACTGCAATCTTAGTATCTATGGCATTCTTTAGCATCCTTATTTCTGTCCCTAAGTTCACGTCAAGAGTAGGCTCACCATTAGGGACGAAAGTCACATAGTCAACGCTACCAGCACGATTCAATGCCTTAATGGTAGCATTAACAAGGGTTTCAGGCTCATAAAAAGTAGTTCTCTCAATGGTTAAATTGGTGGTTTTCCCAGCCTGGCAATAGATGCAGGAGTAAGTGCAGTACTTCGCAAACACGTTATTAATGCCTAGAGACCTGCCCAATCTCCTTGAAGGTACAGGTCCGAAAACTACTTCATTGCAAGATCTTGTCATTCATACTCCCCACTTTATAACCCGGTCTGCCCTATAATTACGGTGTCGATGTTGACACAAAGAGTCAAGGAGTTAATAACAAACTGGCTTGTGGAGGAGGGTTTCGAGGTTAAGAACTTAAGCTCCCTACCACCGATTCAGATCACGTGGGGCTTAGACGTATTCACTCCACCACCGCTTAAAGTGAACTTGAAGATATTCAAGCCCAAGGGGAAGGAGGACAGAGTAATCATCTTACTAGGCGTTGGGGTGTCGCCTGTTCACGCCAAGAAACTAGCTGAACTTAAGCCGGAGGGTAGATTGAAGTTCTCATCGAAACTTCTAGGAAGAATACTCTCCGTATGCAACATCTGTAACGTAGCTATCCAGCCAAACCCTGTGGAAATTCAAGCAATAACGGTAGCACTAACGATATTCGATTCAAGAATCAGTGAAGACTCAAAGCCTGAATTCCTTGAAAGAATAACCTTAGCAGTCAACGCGTTTCTTGAGATAATATCAACATTTAACGAGGAATTCCCTGCCCTTCCCGAGGCAAGTGGTAAGGAGGAAAGCACAACGACAAGGATCTAAGAACGAAACGATTTTTAACGTAGTAAATTACGCATTTAAAAGCGTAATTAACGGATCCTTAATCCTCGAAATCCATTGCCTCATAAATCTCTTTAGGAAGCCCTGGACAATTCTTATCGAGCCAGTACTTGCTAACCTCAATTTGCGCTTTCAGTAATCTCTTGAACTCCTCCATAGTCAAGTACGTGGTTGGCTCAAGTTGCTTGAGCCTCTCAGCAGGTATTCCGGGAACCTCCTTGGGTATCAGCATCTTCTCTCCCCATACCGGGTGAGGCCCATACTTGACGGCTCCACGTACGGCCTGCAGTATGAATAGCTCGGTCTCTTCTATGGTGGGTCTCTCACCACCCACAGGCCTAGGTCTCCCGTCCCTCTCTACTAGGACTGGTTCAGGCACTTCAAGCACCTTGTCGCCGAACTTCCTTTCAGTCCAGTAGTACTTGGCTATGATCCTGCCGGTGTTGTTGAATACGTAGACCTCAACGGGGTCGCCCTTCTCTATTCTCTTCTTAAGGTACTTGTAGAACCTAACCACGTGGGCAGTGTTTGGTACACCCATTGTGAATGGTTGCGCGAATCTAGCAACATACCTTATCCTCCCAACCACCTCTTTGGCTTGTGCTGGGTGACCTATTGTCCTTCCATCAGCTAGGATCTTCGCAGCTAGTGCAGGGTCCGTTACCTTAGCCCACGCCCATTCTGTGAAGTAACCTGGGCTGAGGAATATTGCCGTAGTTAAGGGGCCAGAGGATTCGACATCGCCGTCGAAGTATCCTGTGTCCTCTAACTTAAGCACTGAACGGGCGTTCCTGTTAGGAGCGCCGAAGTACTGAAACAGCTCGCCCTTGAAGGATGGGTATCCCCTCTCATCGAATTCTGTATTCTCGTGTAGGGCTCTAGGACTCATAGCCGCCCTCCACATAGCTTCCTGCTCCGGTGTAAGGTCCTCGGTCTTGGTCCAGCACCCGGCTTCCGACCCTATTACCTTATCCTCGAATATCGCGACTATGTCATCGTTCTTTATTACTTGGTCCTTGACATAGTCGAGCGGGTTTATGCCGAATTGTTCTACGTACTTCTTAGCGTTATTCTCGGTCCAGACGTAGAGTCCGTGCGTGGACTTTCCTGTTCCTGTGAGACCCCAAACACACATGACTATGCGCTTCCACTCACCGTCAACTGTTTTGACGGTGAACTCCCTCAATGCTGCGTGCTCACCAGTGCCTCCTCTCTGGTAGACGTGAAATATCCAGTGAGTTAGGACAGCCTTCTTAACCTCGCCTTGGTACGATGATACCGTTATTATTGTGAAGTAGTGGTGTGGGAACCTCATGACCATAAGCATCCTGTCAGTTCCCGGAATGTTTGGATTACCCAGGTAGTGCGGCACAACGAATACCTCGACATCAGGTTTCTCATCGGGTGGTGCAGGAAACACTAGCTGCTTCCACCTGTACGCTAAGTCAGGGAATTGCGGGTCAACGTACACGGTTGCATGCATCTGAGCACGCGTTCCAGGCTTGCCGACGTAACCATCAACCTTAATGAAGGGTCCCTGCGCTAGGATGTGTTCAAGCACACGTAACATCAATAACTTATGCTCGTACTTCAGGTCCTTGTCCCTCTCTATTACAACGGTGTTCTTGGCTGACCTACTCCATATGTTGGATGCCCAGCCCCAGGAACCGTTCCTGTATTGTGTACCATACATTTTTGCACGTTCGAATAAGTCCGGCGGATTGTCACGTATGGCTATGAGGCCTGCCTTCCTCTTTAACTCCAGTATCTTCCTGAAAGTCTCTTTGAATTTCTCAGGCGTTAATTCCTCTACGGGAGGAATAATTTTCCCCAACTTTATCTCCACACTGAAATATGGGGCCTCCCTAAATAATGTTTTCACAAATCAAGCAATCATGAGTTTTTACACAGGATGACGCACAACTACGCTTAATAACGTACATGTTAAGGACTTAATTGGTTCACGCGAAATGAAAAACGTAGGAACAATAGGTGAAGAGAGGATACTCGCGAGTCTTCATCCGCATCCACTAGCTTTCGCGGGTCAGGCGCTTCTATGGGTTTATGTGTTGATAGTATCTATTGTAATGTACTTCATGGGTAATCAAGTAAGTACTTCGTTCAGGAACATACCTGTAATTGGTGGGCTACTAGGTGCTTATGGAGAGTATGTGGTTTACGCTTTAGCAATAGTAATACCCACATTAGTTTACGCTTTAGTTAAGGTCGTGTGGAGATACTTCCTCTTAACACTACTCATAACTATAGGGGTACCGCTAGTGCTGGCATTCGTCGTGAAGTTACCATTACGGTACACCTTCATAGTAGGTGCCGTAGCAGGTATCCTAGGTATGTTTGCTGTAGAGATGCATAGGAGAGCCCATAAGTACATAGTTACTGACAGGCGTATAATCTTTGAATATCGTGGGTTATTCAAGAAAATTAGGAGAGACTTGGTATACTCACGGGTATCTGACATAATACTTGAGAAAGGAGTTCTAGGTAAGCTCTTCAATTTCGGGAATCTCATACCTGTCTCACAGCCAGGGCTGGGTTTAGGAAGCGACATGTCCTTCATCACTTTAGGAGGTGGTGCAGGTAAGGATGTTCATGCAGGTCTTGCGGTAACGGGAGGCAGGTCCGTTAAGGTACCTAGATCCAGGTCGTTCTATATACTCTATGGTGTCCCACATCCTGAGAGAATATATGACATGATAATTGAAGCGATAAAAGCCAGTGAAGAGGCGCCTTACCTTAAAAAGATTTTAGATAAAATGGATCAAGGATCGAGTCTTAACATTAAATAACGTGTATTACGGAAAAACATTTAATTCTTCTTCGAAGATTTTTAATAACGGTGTTCAAAACTTTGAGGAAAATATCAAGAAGAGTAAGCGTCTTCCAACCCTCTCCCCACAGAAAACTTGTTGCGAAAGTCGATGAACTACTTAGGGCCGGGCGTGAAGTATACAGCTTCTCCGCCGGGCAGCCAGGCTTACCGCCTGACGAGGAAGTCATAAGGAAGGCCTTCGAGCACGCCTTAAAGGATCCCTTCAACCACTACAGGTACATGAGCACCAGAGGTATGATGCAACTGCGGGAAGCGTTAAGTCAAGACCTTAAGAAGTACGGAGGTATAGACGTGCCCTCATCAAGGATAATGATAACCAGCGGAGGAGTTGAGGGATTCAACTTAGCCTTAGCAGTAACCACTGACCCCGGTGACGAGATAGTGTTGCTTGACCCAACCTATAGTGTGTACTGGGATCTTGCAAAGTACCTTCAACTAAAGGTTAAGTCATGCCCACAGTTAATTGAGGATGGCTTCCAGCCCAGTGACGAGTGCCTGGAGCAAGTAATAACGAAGGATACCGCAGCAATAGTTGTCGTCAGCCCAGACAACCCGACCTCAAGAATACTTTCTGAAAAGAAGCTCCGCCTCATAGCAGACCTAGCATCAGACAATGACGTATGGGTAATATATGATGAAGCGTATAAGCACGTCATTTACGAAGGACAACACATATGGATTCACAACTATGGCGACATGTCGGAGAGACTAATCAGCGTTAACTCATTCTCGAAGGACATAGCAATTCCAGGTTTCCGACTAGGATACACGTACGGACCTGAGAAGATAATCGATGAAATGGCTAAGCTTAAAGGAATAACGACAATAAGCTCCTCTGTTCCTGCTCAGTGGTTCGCGTACTACGCATTAACGACGGGGGCTAAGGAGAGGTACCTGAAGAAAGTCCTACCGATATACAGGAGTAGGAGGGACGCCGCCTACAACGCCGTCAGGAAGTACCTCCCTGAAGCGAAGGTGTGGAAACCGCCAGCAAGCATGTACCTATTCCCCGACCTAAGCCCGTACCTGGAGAAGTTAGGCATGGATGACATAACTTTCGCCTACCAGCTAGCCGACGCCAAAGGCGTTGTGGTGATACCTGGCTCAATATTCGGGAAGGCTGGCAAGAACCACCTACGCCTAACATTCGTGACGCAGCCCGAGGAAAAGCTGGAGAAGGGCATATCACTGATAGCTGAGTTCATTGAGGAGAAAGAATCTGAATAAGAATCCTTTCTTCACCTAGCCCTTAACTCCTAAGCACTCACGGATTTGCTCAGAGCCCTTAGGACTTTATCGTATTCATTCTCTTTAATGCGTGTTACTATATGGTAAATAGTAGCTAGGTTTAGGGAATCGTTCTTGGTTCTAATAAGATTCAGCAATTTTTGCGTGCTTATTGAGAGCTTCAAACTGAGGGCTTCGTCAATATTAAAGAAGCCCGCGTCCTCACTCTCCTCATTTAACCTAAGTTCGCCACTGAAGTCCCTAATTAGGAAGTCAACGATGACGTAGTGATACTTCAGCGACCCGGTGGGACTTAAGCAAATGTATTCTGTAACAGCCAGTAATTTCGGGTTATGCCCAACTAAGCCAGTTTCTTCCAGTAACTCACGTAACACTGCCTCCTCCAGTGTTTCTCCGGGCTCCACATGCCCTCCAGGGAAGGACCAATATCCTGCTGATGGTTCAAACCTCCTCTTAACTAAGAGAACTTTGTCATCTTGCCCCACAACAACAGCGCCAACCCCTATCTTCGGTTGCACATTCATTCCGCCTGCCCCACCCACGTGTTTTTCGAGCTAACGTTATTTTGTCTTCACGCAGTTGTAGTGTGGTAAGTAGAGCTAATGAAGAATGAATTAGTGTGCGTAGAGTGTGGCCGCGCATACCCCGTGTTGTCAGGTAGGGTTAAGTGCGCCTGTGGAGGGCAACTAGTTCCCACCCCTCCTGAAAAATTAGGGCGCGTTAATGCGCCAGGCATATGGTCTTGGGCTAATGCCCTAGCTACAGCAGTGTTCAAGAGTAGAGCGACGCTGTATGAGGGAAACACCCCTCTGATACGAGCCTCAAGACTAGCTGAGGAACTCAACCTAAGAGAGGTTTACCTCAAAGACGAATCCAGGAACCCCTCAGGCACGTTCATAGATAGGGGCTCAGCAACCCTCGTCACCGCAGCTAAGTCACTACGCTTAACGCGTTTGGTCGCCGCATCCCTAGGTGACCTAGGCGTGTCAGTAGCTACGTACTCCCGACGTGTTGGGCTCAGGTGCAAGGTAGTGATGCCATCCTACACCACACCAGTTAAGGCATACCAAACAGCGATGCTGGCCGACAGTGTTGAGTATGTCGAGAGTTATAAGGAATCATTAAGCAAGGCTTGGAAGTACGGATCAGCGCCAGCTAATATGCCGGTAACACCGCAGAACCCCTTTCTGCTTGACGGTTACAGAACCCTAGCAATGGAAATACTCACTGACCTGAGCACAAAAAGACCTGGCGTGGTGCTTGTTCCGGTAGGAGACGGGGCCCTAGCCTACGCAACCATACAGATCGTAAGTAAGTTCAGCCCTAACACGACAGTCATAGGTGTTCGGGCATCCTCAAAATCACCGCTACTCAAGGACGTGGCTGTTGACCGTCCTCTCTTCGCTGACTTACTTAAGGAACTAATGGACTGTAGTGGAGGATATATGATTGAGGTCGGGGAGGACGATGTTGTGTCGGCGCTCAAGCTACTAGCAAAGTGTGAGGGAATGTTAACGGAACTCACTGGCGCTACAGCTGTCGCTGCATTGATTAAGTTATCCGATGACCTACGCGGGACGTCGCCGATAGTTTCAATAATATCGGGAGGACCTGCCAGGGACCCGGCAGTCCTCAGAATGGTGGTGAGCGAGGGACATCCCAGGTACTTAACAAGAATAGGTTTCACTAAAATGAAGATCTTAGAGATCCTTGCACTTCAAGGTCCCTTACATCCTTACGCTGTGTGGAAGATCTTGAAAGGCGAGTACGGGGTGAACGTAAGTTTACGTTCTATATACCAGCACTTCAGCGAACTGAGCGAGATGCGGCTCGTGGAGGGCACTGAGGAGAGAGAGGGTAGGAGGAGAAGGAAGGTGTTCAGAATAACGGATGAGGGTCTAAGCCTGATCAGGTAGTCCTTTCGCTAAGCGCGGATAGGCGAGGGTATTGAAGCGCATACTGAGGTTAACCCCCTTATTCACGGACACTTCCTTACAGGCTTGGGGAGATCATGGGTAAGGTGAGCGTAGCTAAGCTAGCGCTCTTCACGGCGCTAGTTTACGTGGCGACCATAGTCCTTCAGGTATACACACCCGCGACCAGAGGTTACTTCAACTTAGGCGAGACCGCTATCTACGCCATAGCTGCTTTAGTAAACCCGTTGCTGGCTGGCATCGCTGCTGGTGTGGGGTCAGCTTTGGCGGACCTAACAACGGGTTACGGGTACTTTGCACCAGGTACCCTAGTGATTAAATTCATCGAGGGATTCACTGTAGCGTACCTAATGAGGAAACTAGCCCCCAAATCAAGGTATTGGTTAGCTAGGGCACTATCTGTGATTGTTTCAGTAGCCACTGGCGCCGCAATAGCCGCTGTAGGTTACTTCACGCTGTCGGGTCTATCGGAAATAACGTCAATACCAATTCAGGTCGGCGGCTTTGAGGTGACAGCCTTCTACGGTAAGATAGTGATTCCTAGTCTCGTGTGGTTACTCATAGGCGTCCTAGTGACGGTGATACTACTGTACGCTGTCCTCGTAAGGAGTAAGGAGAACATCTCTGCAGCAGCCTCAATGCTCGTGGGAGGTACATTTATGGTGCTAGGATACTTCCTCTACGAGTTCTTCATTACGAACCCATTGATATATCACGCGCCGCCAGAACAGGCACTGGTGGAGATACCGGTGAACTTCGGTCAAGTACTGGTTGGCATCACGGTTGCGTTGCCAATAACCTCATTCATAAGAGAGGCTACTGGAAGTGAGGGTTGAAGTAAAAGATCTAAACATAGTTTTCGAGGGTGTATGTATTCTCTCAAACCTCAACTTAACAGTAGGTGAGGGAGAGGCAGTACTCATTACGGGGCCCTCAGGATCAGGTAAAACAACGTTACTCAGGGCGATCCTCGGCATAGTGCCTAACGTGATCCCTGGGTCGGTGAGAGGGTTCATCAAGCCTGAGCCCTGCATGATCAGAAGCAAAGCATACTATGTTCCTCAAGAGCCGTGGTTTTCCGTAGTTACACCCTACGTCTGGTCCGAGATATTGTCGTTCACTCCCTCCCAACTCAGGTTGGGGGATGTTGAGGATATGCTTAGTGCTTGGGGCATGAGCGGGTATGCCTTCAGGACAACGTATACCTTGAGTGCTGGTGAGTTGCAGAGACTAGCGTTAATGGTGGCTAGGCTTTCACGCAAGGAGGTAGTGTTGCTTGATGAGCCAGCATCACATCTAGACTCGAGAAACGCTAAGAAAGTCGTGAGAATGGTTAACGTGCTTAGAAACTCCGGCACAGCAGTGATTATAGTCGATCATGACGTTAAGGCGTGGGCAGGCTTGGTTGATAAGGCCTACGTCCTCAGGAACGGCACGCTGGACGAAGACATCACGAGTTACTATAAGGAGTTTGACAGGCTAATTAGTGAGCTAAGTAAGCCACAGGTACAGGGCGACGCCGTGCTTGAGGTAAGGGTGACTAAGTACAGACCTCCGGGATCACGCAAGATAGTGCTAGAAGACGTGGAGTTCACTGTGAGGAGAGGTGAGGTAGCACTAGTGAAGGGCCCGTCAGGTTCCGGTAAGACGACGTTGCTTAGGTTACTCGCAACGAGTGTCAAGGAACCCGTGTCCGGCGTAAGAACTAACGTCATCGGTAAGCTCATCTACGTCCCAGACAACCCCTTACTTTACTTTACAGAACCGACAGCGGCTAAGGAAGTAGGTGAGGGTGGCGTTGAGAAGTTAAGGGAGTTCGGCATCGTAGGCAGGGAGTTCACGCCAATCACTAGGTTAAGTACGGGCGAGAGAAGAAGAGTGGCTGTGGCTTCAGCCCTAGTTAGGGGTGCTTCAATCATCGTCATGGATGAACCGACGGTAGGACTAGATATCATCAGCAAGGTGCGGGTGCTGAAGGCCATAGTTAAGGCGGCTGAAGAGGGCATGGCTTTCGTTATTGCCTCCCACGATCCCCTGGTGGAACGCATAGCGAATAAGGTGGTGCCTATCCATGGTTAGTGTAGGCATGGTATTTCGATGGATTTCCGAAGTTATATTCAGGTCGATCTTTGCTGGCGATGACACCCCGTTCAAGCACTCTACGCTATTAATAAACACGCCCTTGGTCGTTACTCAGATACTCCTAGCGTCCGAGGGACTAACAGGAGTAGTTGTAACTATGGCGTCCCTCCTGGCAGTTCACCTCATGGCTGGAACTTCAGAAGCGTTAGCATACGCGTTAATAATGACTTCCTTGCCGGCAGTCTGGTACTTCCTGACGACACTGCCATTTACAACGTCTTTGATAGCCTCCGCCGTAATTGCGCTTAGGGTAATCGCCGTCGGGTCAGCACTCCTAACGTTCATATACTTCTTAAATCCTCTGGAACTCTCAATGCTGGCACGTAAGCTAGGCCTTAGGAAAGCATCCTTGTACCCAGCGATGACGTGGAAAGTCACACCCCACGTAATGAGGGACATGAAGTCAGCAATGCTCTCGGCGGAATTAAAGGACGAGAAACTCTGGAAGGCGTTAGCAGTAACAATACTTGCTGTGAACGAGTACAGTAGCATGTATGGAGAGGGAACCTACGCACGTATGCAGGACTTCAAGCCGCGGTACTGGTATAGCGGCAAAGCAATGCGGGTATTCGTCTTAATCCTAGCAGTAGACATTACTGCATTACTCCTGCTCTACTTGGGATGATCCCAGCTTAAATTACCCGCTAGATTTAGATAGTAGGGTGTGATACTTGAACGTAACCCCAGGAGAGAAGTTCTCATTTAAATTTAAGGCAGGGCCAGAACACTCAGCCAAGCACGTGGGTTCAGGGGACGTCGACGTTCTCTCAACACCCTCAATGATACTATTTATGGAGGAAGCGTGCAGGCGATTCATGGATAAACACTTACCGGAGAGCGAAACCACAGTCGGTACGAGGGTTGATATCTATCACGTGAAGGCAGCCCTTATCGGTAGTGAGATTGAGGTGCGAGGAACACTCCTAGCTGTTGAGGGAAGGAAGCTAGTGTTCTGGGTTGAAGCATGGTACGGTGATCGACGTATAGGGTACGGTGTGCATGAAAGATACGTAGTAAATAGGGAAGCATTCATAAGCAAGCTTAGGGGCGAGAGGAAGTGAATGAATGGGCCTCCCTAACAGGGAAAGAGTTCGAGGAAATACCTAAGGACGTAGCCATACTGCCAGTCGGTAGCTTAGAGAGGCATGGCGACCACTTACCGCTCGGAACAGACATATTCGCGCCCGAGTGGATAGCGCGTCAAGTAGCCAGCAAGTTGCGTGAGCACAGAGTATCAGCACTAGTAATGCCTACGATACCGTACGGATCTTCAAGAATCCTTGCTAAATTTCTTGGGACGATAAACGTTGATGACTCAGCCTTCAGGGAATACGTCAAGTCAGTCCTGAAGGAAGCAATAAGGAACGGATTCAAACTCATCCTAGTAGTAAATGGACATGGAGGGAACACGTCCCTACTCAGGGAAGCTGCAAGGGACGCCGCGTACAGTACCGACGGGGCGGTACTACTAATTAACTGGTGGGCGGACGTAGCGCAGGACAAACGCAAGTCACTCTTCCCGGAAGGAACCCTAGGCCACGCAGGGGCGGATGAAACCGCCGTGATGATGGCTATAACACCTGACCTAGTCAAGATGGAGTACCTGAAGAAAAACTCGGTCAAGTATCCATCACTAAGGCTATATTACAGGAAATACGAAGAGGAAGTACTCTTCCCTGAGGCACTCTCGGGTGATCCGAGCGCGGCAAGCCCGGAAAAAGGCAGGGAGCTACTTGCGGCTGTTGTTGATGGTATTACTGACTCGGTGCTGAGGGCTCTTAAACTGATTCGGGAATGTGGGTGAGGATTTCACAGGTTTGCGTGGTAAGGCGGTCACTGTTAAAATATTAATATGTAGGGCCACCTCACTATCCTAGGTGGCTTTGATGGATATCGAGGAGAAGCTACGGTTAATAACTAGAGGAACTGCAGAGATAGTTACTCCACAGGAGCTTAAGGAACTCATCGAAACAAAGTCACCCTCAGGCTACCTAGGTTTCGAACCCAGCGGTATATTCCACGTTGGATGGCTTGTTTGGGCACTGAAGTTCAAGGACTTAGTAGATGCTGGCGTCCGAATGCACCTGCTAGCAGCAACATGGCATGCATGGATAAACGATAAGTTAGGAGGGGATCTAGAACTAATACGTTTCGCGGCAACTCACGTCGTGGAGGTGCTTAATGCGTTAGGGCTTGAAGGGAGGTTTAACCTAGTATTTGCTGAGGATCTGGTCTCACGCATTGAGTATTGGGAGACATTATTGAAAACAGCTAAGTCCGTCTCCCTAGCAAGAGTTAGGAGGGCACTCACCATAATGGGTAGAAGGCTCGATGAGGGGGAGGCGGACTTCTCAAAGTTAATATACCCACTTATGCAGGTAACGGATATGTTCGCCCTAGGCGTCGACATAGCGCTAGGAGGCATGGACCAAAGAAGGGCCCACATGCTTCAGAGAGACGTAGCAGAGAAGCTGGGATGGAAGAAAGTGGTTGCAATACACACTCCGCTAATACCCTCACTACAAGGTATCGGGAGAATGGACCTAAAGAGTGGTGAGGTAAACGAACTTCTAGTCCAAGCAAAGATGAGTAAGTCGAAACCTGAGACAGCGATCTTCATAATTGACAGCAACGATGAGATCAGAATGAAAATCCGTAAGGCATATTGCCCGGCAAGGGTTGTGGAAGGCAACCCAATAACCGAGATAGTTAAGAACATAATCTTCCGTGGCGAAGAAAAGGAGTTCACCATTAACAGACCGGCGAAGTTCGGAGGACCCATAACCGTATATACCTATGAGGAACTAGAGAAGCTCTATGTTGAGGGTAAATTACATCCACTGGATTTAAAGAATGCTGTTGCTGAGTACTTAATCAAGATTATATCACCGCTAAGGGAAAGGTTACTTGCAAGTAAGAGGTCAAAGGAATTTATAGAGATAATAATGAAACGTGTAGGGAGGTAATTGCATCTCACAGAACACTCTAGGGTGTCACTAGACTAGATTGGATACTCGAGCATTAGTTAAATGCAGTTAAAGTTTACTACAAGGGCCAGGGGTGACCCTCCCTGCTTCATAACCTCCCGTGACGCGGGAGCTTCAGCAGGGCCAAGAAGTCTTCTCGCTCAAGACTTATTAATCCTTCCACTACTGTATCTCCTTCCCCTTAAGAGGAAGTCGGGAGACTCAAGCTCGTCAACACGGGAGAGAAGATCATGAAGTAAGTTCTCAAGCACGTATAACTTACCCTTGAGGAACGCTATTTCATCCTCATAATCCTTGATTTTCTTGACTACTGGTGAATTGCTTCGGATGTCTCCATGAAGGCCCTCGCTTATAAACATTTTTATTACATCAGTTACTTGGACACCCATAGACGTAGCTAAGGTCTTCAGCTCCTCATAGGTCTTTGATGGTAGTGATATATGTACTGTCGGTATGTCTTATCCCCTCAAGAGGAATACTGAGGTCTTACTATATAAAATTGCCCTCTAATATGTATTCTGCTTTAAAGCGAAATACATATGGAAGCAATACACGTGATGGTTATGCATCTTTTTTCATGACCTTCACAGTCAAAGGAATGGGGATATGTTGTGAAGATAGTAACCTTCAAGGTCGAAGAAGCATTACTTAGGAAGATAGATGAAATAGCCCGGATGGAAGGCGTTAGTAGGTCTGAGGTTATTAGGGAGGCTCTAAACGTATACGTTGCCAGGAGCCGAAGAGGGGAAAGGATAAGGAAAGGCATTCGTGTAAGACACATTATCCTAACCTGAATAATTTGAGAGAGTTTGCTTCTTCGGGCTTGCTGGCTTAAAAACTGTCATTGTTTGTTTCCTACGTAGTTCGAGGATACTAACCATACGTTTTGAGAGGGAATGCTACGACCTTAGGTTTAGGCCAGGATGATATCTTCTCTTTATCTATGCTCCATTCATTGTCCTGGAGTTTCAAGATGTCATACTTACTACCGGATATCTTTAGGAAATCATCTAACGGTCTTAGTGGAAGGTTTATCCCCTTTACCCAGTAATGCATGGGCACTATTGCCTTGGGTTTAATCATATCTGACAGTTTAAGGGCTTCTTCTCCATTTATGGTGAATGTACCGCCTACAGGAACCATTAAGATGTCAACTTCACCTAAGTTTTGTATGGTCTTGTCATCCAGTAAATGTCCTAGATCACCTACATGTAGTATACGTAACCCTTCGATCTGGATCAGATAAATTACTACTTTACCACGTCGTTTTCCCTTGAATTTATCATGATATGCCTCAAATCCTGTTACGGTGAAGCCGTTTACTCTGAACGTACCTTTCTTCATGGAGAATACTTTCCCTCCTTCCTTTAGCACTACTTGGTATGCGTTGTGATCGAAGTGCTCATGCGTTATTAGGACAGCATCAGCCTTAACCTGCGGCTTAGGGAGCCCTATGCTTCCACCGTCGTGAGGGTCTATGACGACTGTGTAACCGTCGTTGGATCTTATTTCAAAGCATGCATGGCCCCACCACTTTATGGTGACCATTAATAGTCACTCTCAGTATATAAGGTATTTCCAAATTTTTAGATGTTCTCGGCAGTACGGTAGCGTGTCTCGGATTCTCGAAAAGCTCAAGAATTCTATATGCATTAAGTAATGGAGCCTGCTAAGTTGACGGCACCTGTTCCATGGATACCGACGGAGAGGCGGGTAATTAAGTACATAGTCGAGCTATTAAAGGCTAGTAGAGGTAAGGTAATAGCTGAGCTCGGATGCGGCGACGGGCGTGTCGCAATAGCTTTAGCTAAGGCAGGATCTAAGGTACTATGCATTGAGTTAAGGAGGGAGTTAGTGAATAGAGCCAAGCAGAACATCCGTGAGGAAGGTGTTGATAGCTTAGTTACGGTCATTGAAGAGGATTTCACAAGCGTTCCTCTTAGGAGCGTTAATGGTGTGTAC
>JAMOOZ010000033.1 GCA_027064885.1 Desulfurococcales archaeon | reverse complement strand
ATGCGTCGTTGCATCCGAACTCAAGCCGCCAGCAATAATAGCCCCTTGGAAAGGATATGCTAAGGAGTCTAACCGTGTTTCCGAGGCATTGATATTCAATACAGATACCGTATCCCATCTCCTTTACAAGATGAGAGGTAGAGCGGGATTCTTTGTTTTCCCACTTGGTTCAGGAACAGCTATACGAAAGGATGTGCTTGAGGAGGTAGGGTACTGGGGTGCTAATATTATTCAGGACGACATATGGTTAGGCACAAAACTGGCGTTGAGAGGGTACTTTCCCCTCGTACTTGAGGACGGGGAGACCTGGGTGCTTGTACCATCGAAGTTCCGTGCATTAAGGATCCAGCAGAGCCGTTGGGCATACGGGGCTTCCGAGGTCTTGTCGAGAACTCTTCACAGCATAATGACCCGTGCTAAGATGAGCTTAGGGAAGAAGCTCGAGATGATTATATACATGCTTCAACCCGCGCTAACACTCCTCGCTCTAATAGCTATCCTCTTAGCCTTCGCGGCCGCCGTGCTTGAGCCGGGCTGGAGTTTTTGGAGAGCGTTACATAACCCTGCCTTAGTTACCGTTGCCTTAATCGCTGAGGCCGTAATTGTGGCTTACGTTGTGTTACAGCTGAAGCTCTCGGATAAGACAGGCTGGATAACTGATGGAGTAAGCCTCTGGAAGTCATTAGTGCAGTTAGGTAGGGCAGCAGCGATGCTGGGCGTGCTAGTACCTGTCATGGGGTTTCACTCGCTACGCGGCCTGCTTAGATTGAAGTATAAGTATATAATAACGCCTAAGCAGGAGTCTAGCGTGGGACGCGACCGGCTTCCTTACGCAATGCTTGCAGTGACAGCTACAGGAACAGCTCTTGCCTCACTTAACCATAACATAGTGTCCCTTGCCATACTCCTGCCATTCTTAGTTGCCTCGGCTTATTCCTGCGTAAGAATAGAGTAACCGTTAATCTAAGTTATTCTCTTTATATTCATTATAAATTAATTTAGTTTTAACCTCAACTACGATAATTTAGCCTAGGGGATTAGCATCATGAAACGTGTGTTCACGGAAAAAGCCCCTAGGCCCGTGGGACCATACTCCCAGGCTGTTAAGGTGGGTGAATGGCTGTTCATATCAGGTCAAATACCGATCGACCCTACTACCAGCCAGGTCATTAGGGATGACTTCCGAAGAGCGTCGAGGCAGGTTCTCGAGAACATTAAAGCCGTGGTTGAGGCCGCAGGCGGTACCCTAGAGAATATTGTGAAGGTGACTGTATATATGAAGGACATCAGCAGGTTCAGTGAGTTCAATGAAGTGTATAGCGAGTACTTCAGTAAGCATAAGCCAGCGCGTGCTGTGGTTGAGGTCAGCAGATTGCCTAAGGACGTGGAGCTGGAGGCTGAGGCAATAGCGTACCTAGGAAAGTGAGGCAAAAACATAATCAACGTGGAGTTTTTTTGCTTAACCGCATCACTTCCTATGCCGGGATGTTATAACGTTGTTGAGTGCGTAGAGTAGCTTGCGGTATAGCTCAACGGCTTTCTTAACCTCAATAACCTCGATATATTCATCGGGTTTATGAGCCATGAACTCATCGCCTGGACCTAAACCTAATCCACTAACACCTAACACGCCGGAAACGTATGCTAGGTCGGTGCTGAACCTCCAAATATACTTCGTCGCGTACTGATAGCTTTTCTTTAGGGCTCCCAGCACCTCCTTAATCATTAACCTGTCGTCGTTCAACCACGCTGGGAAGAACTCACGCACCCTCAGATCTACGCCAGTCCAGGTTCTGATGGTCTCCTCCCTCAGCCTCGGCTGACACGATATGGCATCACCTGTCTTCAGTAACTCCTCACAAACCTCATTGTAGAACGCTAACACGTCCTCAGGGCTACGGGACACGATAACTCTGTGGTCGAGGGTCAAAATACATTGGTCAGGTATTTGAGGCACATCCTTAGGCGTACACGTAATTGCGGACGGAGTTAATGTCTCCCTACCTAGGAGACGGTGCTCAGGGAGTCCCTGAGCCGCATTCGTTGCAAGTATAGCGAATTCTGACGCACCAAGCAGGGCATTCACACCCTCTTCAGGCATTGATGCATGCGCTGACCTACCACATATCCTGACGTCGATTACGGACCTGCCCCTATGGCCCACGCCGAGGTTCAGGTTTGTCGCTTCCCCAGTCACGGCTACCTCAAATCTAATGTTCCTGAGCACGGTGTTTAAGGTATGCGCGATAGACGCACCCTCTGCAGTCTCCTCATGCACCGTGTACACTACATAGAGATCTAAGTCCATCTCCTTAAGACCCCCTAGCGCCGATATTTGAGACGCTATACCGCCCTTCATATCGACCGCTCCCCTACCGTAAAGCTTCCCATCTATGATCTTAGCAGCAAAGGGGTCGACATGCCATTGCTCTAGATTCCCAGGATCAACGGTGTCTAGGTGTCCTTCAATGAGTACTGGACCAAAGCCTTTTCCGCGTAACCTAGCGATGACGTTGCCGACATTATCTATGAATGCCTCATCAACCCCGGTATCCAGCAGGAAATCCTTGACGAGCCCAGCAACTTCGCCCTCAACACCCGATGGGCTAGGTGTTCTGACTAATTCCCTAAGTAGGTTAATCACGTCAACTATTTTCTCACCTAAACCATTATGGGTAATCCTCCCTCAAAAACTTCAGTAATCAGAAGGTTAAGTGCCAGTGTTCCTCATATATTCCTCTCACCGAAAATCAAATTATATATTTTACTTTACCATTAGTAAAAATTAGACTTATTTTACAACACTTATTAATCTAACTTCTAGATAGTTAGGTTACATATAGTAATACTTTATGACACATAATACTAGGTGGTGTTGGAGTGCGTGATAAATGCGACTGGAACCTTAAGAAGAAGCGATACTATGAGCAGCGGTAAGACACGAATAAATATGAGGTCAGCTGCGCCGGGCATGTATATGGTGCTTGACCTCTTAGCAAGGAGCAAGTGCGGTATGACGCTTTCTGAACTAGCTAGTAAGAGTCCATGTAAGGCTGCTGAAGTGCTTCAGGAGTTATATCCTGGGCTTCCGAAAGTCCTCATAGATTCACTGATTGCCTCAGTAAGTGAAAATGAGAGAAAGACTAGGGGGAGGAACAACATAGCTTAAGGCTCCTCCCCCGGCCCCTGTCACTGTCCGTAATTCCGTAATTTTGGCGTTGCTTGATGACGCATTAAGTTATGGTACGGAACAGTAATTAAAAATTAAATACCATATACCAGTAGTATCCCGGGTTGTCAGGCTTGCGTGCATGTCCTTTCAGGATCATTAAGGGTGACATTACGAAGGTTAAAGTTGACGCCATAGTTAATCCAGCTAACTCATGGATGATCATGGGCGGAGGCGTGGCTGGCGCCATAAGACGTGCTGGAGGGCAGATAATAGAGTCTGAGGCACGTAAGTATGCGCCAGTACCTGTTGGAGAGGCCGTAGTGACTAGTGCTGGTAAGCTATCCTGCAAGTACGTTATCCACGCACCTACAATGGAGAGGCCAGCCATGCGCACCACCATAGACAAGGTTAAGGCAGCTGTCCGGGCCGCGTTAAGGGCCGCGGATAACGTGCGCGTTAATTCCGTGGCCTTCCCAGGCATGGGTACTGGTGTGGGCGGCCTCGACCCGCATAGAGCGGCTTTAGCTATGGTTGAGACGATTGCTGAAGAGCTACCGAGACTCAATAACGTAAAGGAAGTTGTACTCGTTGCTTTTGATGATAGGCTTTACGAAGCCTTCGTGAAGGCTGTCCTTAACACTGTTAGTGAGTGTAGGGGAAGAAACCTTTATTAG
>JAMOOZ010000032.1 GCA_027064885.1 Desulfurococcales archaeon | reverse complement strand
AGGCCTAAGTTAACTAACTTCTCTAACGCACGCATGTACTCACACGTCGGTATGTTATGCCAGGCTGGCGGCCAGTGAACCTGCATTAGGTCTATTGAATCAACGCCTAGCCTCTTAAGCGATCTCCTAGTGGCCTTAAACACATCCCCGTATGACAGGAACTCACCCGGTATCTTGGTCGCGATCACGAAGTGCTCCCTAGCGCCTAGCTCCCTAATCGCGCGGCCCACGAACTCCTCACTTAAACCCTGCCCATAAACTATGGCTGTGTCTATGAAGTTTATCCCGACCTCCCATGCCTTGGCGATAATTCTCTTAGCTATAGCATAATCCTTAACACCCCAAGCATCGCTGAATTGCCAAGTGCCCAACCCAACCACGGTAACCTTAATCCCGGATGAACCAAGCTCGCGTTTCTCTAATACCATGTTCAGAATAACCCTGTTATGATTGGTGCTGAAGGTAAAAACACTTGCGTGACCAGCGCTCTCCCTAATGACTGGCATGTTCCGCAATTTACACTGACTGTAAAAACTAGCGATCTTTAATCCTCATACTTAACGTAAATCAGGTGTGATGGAGTTGCATTGCAATAACATGGAACAGGAGGAGAGTGTGCTTAAGCAGATCATGAATGACCAGGAACTTGAAGAACTCGTCAGCTACATAATCAGTGAAGCAAACATACCTCGCGAATACGTCATCAAGGTTCTCTTTTACGAACGTAAGTTTTACTTAAGAAGTGATGTGGAAGCTGACAAATATCGCTAAACAAGAATGAAGTTATCGCCCATTGGGTTGCTTAGGACGGTCCTCCTGAGGAACCACATACTTCAGCGCCTCGAATGACTCAACCATATTCTTGATGCGTTCCTCGCTGGCGGCTCCAGGATAGAGTTCCTGAGAGCACTTGCTCAACACCTCCCTAGCCTTGTCCCGACCTTGCTTAAAGTACGCTGTGATTGTATCTAATGCGCATAATGCGTTCTTGTACTCGGTACAAGCCGAGCGTGCTGACTTCGTTAATTGAACAGCATCCTCTTCTTTACCAGTGGCGTAGAACGCATACGTTACTAATGGGACCGTGTTACAGTAAATGAACATCCTACCCAGCTCCAGCATCTCGGCGAGTACCTCGGGACCTGTTCGAGCTACTTCCTCGATCTCACCCACATCAGTTAGGCCGATTACGAGGGCGTACCCCAGTTGCGTAGCTATGCCCTGTACCTTGAGTAACTTGAGGTCCCTTCGGATCTGCTTGAGCATCACGATGCTTTCCTCGAGCTTACCCATTAACCCCTTAATTATGGCTACGTGGGAGAGGGATAACATGTACTGGATCGGGTCATTGAGATTACTGGCTATCTCCGCCTCCTTCAGCACGTACTCGTAGGCCTTATCCAGCTCTCCTTGAAATGCGTAGGCTTTAGTTAAGTTTGAGTAGACGGAATGTAGCGCGTGCAATCTCAGTTCACTGTCCTCTACGCGTAGGGCTTTATCCAGGGCTTGCAAGGCTCTTCTCAAGCTCTCCTCTGAGTCACCTAAGTCTACTAGTACGCTACTTAGGACGGAATTCGCGTACGCTAGTATGAAATTGTTCCTTAGTAACTCACCTATTCGGGCAGCTCTCTTGAGGCGCTCGAGACCCTCCTTAAGCTTACCTAGGTTGACAAGTACCATACCAAGTTCTAGGTTGAGGTAGCCCAGTAGTTCGGGGTTCTTAGCGAACTCATCGATCTCCAGTAGTATTTTCCTGTAGCTCTCCAGTATCTCGAGTAGCCCATACTTTATTCTGAGTAACCGATGCCTTAACGCGTTAAGGCATCTTCTCTCATCGCCTGCCTTCACGTAGTAGCGTAGCGCTTTGATGAAGAGTCCGACATCGTCTGACGATCTTAGATACGTGTCACCTACCTTAACGTAATACGCTTGGTTGACATGCCTTAACCTCATCACCCCCCTAACCCAGTCCTTCAACCTAAAGCCCGACCCAACCTCCTCAGCCATCCCCTTATCCACTAAGGAGTAGAGCGCCCTTACCGTGCCCTTCATTCCAACCATTTCAGCTATTAACTCAGAAGGTAATGCCTCATCGAAGTGCGCCAGAACCCTTAGCGCGCCTCTCTCGGCAGGGGTTAACGAGGAATAAATCCTTATCCAGAAGGCACTCGCTATCGCACCACTACGTAACGCATTAAGCGCTTCCTCTAGACCCCTCTCCTTAACTAGGGTGGCGAATGCCTCCACTAACGCGGGTATTCCCTGCGTAGCCACATAGACCTCCACAGCTACCTTATTGTCCATGACCACATTGTAACTCTGAAGTAGATCCTTAACCTCATGGAACTTCAGTCCCCTTAATTCAATGCTCTCCGGAGGTCTCGATAATGTTACTAGTTCCTGTGGCGTTACCCTAGAGATCACTATGAGTTGAGAGGCACTTATCCTTGCAGCAATTACGGGTAAGAGCAGCTTAACTTTCCCGTCACCGCACTTGTGGTAATCATCGAGCACGAGTATAATACCGGTCCTATTCATTCCGTCAGCCAGGAGACGTGCTAGGAGGTCATTGTTACGTTCCCCTCTCCGTAACGCGTCGATCAGTGCCATGTACCCTCTCCTTTCAAGAGCTGACGCCACATGTCTTAGGAAAGAGTAGTAGTCCTCAAGCCCGGTAAATTCGTACCACACAACCTTATCCGTTAACCTGTATCTATGTACGTACTCTGTCACTAGCGAAGTTTTCCCGATACCGGAGACCCCTGTAATGATGACCGTGCCTGGCCAGCTCTCATGTAGTGTTTTGAGATCCCTTTCCCTTCCAACGAATGTCATGAGCCTTGGAGGTGGAGCATCATAGGACAGTGCTAGTGCCTTGCCTACCCTCTCACCGCATTCCTCCCTGCCTTCACCCAGTTCCTTAAAGAGTACTTTAGGCGAGGGGTAAGCAATTATCAGCGTGAATGCCTTCCTAGATAATCTATACACCTTCAGGTTCCTATCACCGGAGCGAATCCAGGAGTACTCCACTAGCCCGTATTCCCTAAGCCTTTTCAATTTCCTTGAAACTACGGACTCATCCACGCCTGCGGCTTCAGCTATTTGCCGCGGGCTCAGCTCGCCAGCTGATAACGCACTAATGATCTTGAGCACGACCTTACTTGACAGTAATTTCAGCAGGGCGGAAACCTCTTCCAGACCTTCCACGGCTTCAGTACCGTCGGAGGCCACGAACCTTACACCGTCCCGAGACATGTTGTCTTTTAATGTTTACATGTTTTCTTGTTAAAAGTTAACAGCAAGACCTTGTTTTAATCCTTGATGAGCGCTACACTGCCTAAGTACTCCTAAGTACCTTACTGAGTTGAGAATGCACATAGCGCAAAGTAAGGTCCGTAGGTAGGAGCAGGATTTATTTTGATGTTCAGAGGGTTGAGATTACCTTTATTGTTTAAGGTTTCTCGCGGATCTCAGGCAAGAATATCCTCAGGCTTTACGTGAAAGATGTATTAAAATGTAATGGGTTTGACTAATCTAAACTACTCGTAAGAAGTTGTGCTTGGTATTGATTGGAAGCGCTTATTACATGAGTAAACCTTTTATGGGTTGCCCTCGGTCTATTAATCGAAGTAAAGTATATGGTGAAAAATTGGTTAAGCAGGGCATCTCCGCCCTACCGTGTTTGCGGTGGGGCTGGAGGATGTGTGCCTATGCGAGCCGTCTGAACCTGCCCGGGTTGAGGTGTAGATAAGTCAGTCCCATCCAGGTGTGGGGGTGAGGGGTGTATGGAAAGTAAAGGTTTGGCTATCGCGGCCGCAATAATAATCATTGCAATCATAATAGGAGTGATAGCATACTACATGTCCCAGA
>JAMOOZ010000031.1 GCA_027064885.1 Desulfurococcales archaeon | reverse complement strand
CTTAGGGAGGTCGCACACGACTTAGGAGTTGAAGCAACCACTAGACTTGCTTTCTCCATCGGTGCACCTATCGAAACACCGTATTACCCGCTCTCCGTTCCTTTAAGGAGCGGAGTTACTGTTGCCTTAAGGTACGTGGACTTACTTGCCTCAAACCCTATGAGCGAGTGGGTTGAGGTTGCGGCAGAGTTCTTGAGAGAAGTAGAAAACACTGTTAAGGAAGCCGCTAGAAAGCACGGCGTGAGATACTTGGGTATCGATGCGTCACTCTCACCATGGATGGAGGAATCCGTAGTGCCTATAATAGAGCGAGTTTCAAAGTCTCCTTTCCCCTCCGTGGGAAGTGCTTGGGCAGTACGTTACGTTAATGAAGTGATCGCGACGGCCGTGAAGAGCGGGGGAGTAAAGAGCGTTGGATTCAACGAGTTAATGCTCCCTGTAGGTGAGGACCGCAAATTGCTTGAACTCGCAAGCCAAGGAAAGATACGCTTACGTGACCTTACTTACCTAGCCGCCTACTGCGTTGCTGGCATAGACATGGTCGCTGTTCCGGATGATCCTAATCTGCTGACCACAATAATGCTGGATGCCTTAGCTGCTCATAAGGTTAAAGGTAGGGTAGTAGGTATGCGTGTTTTGCCCGACGTAAACGGCTCAGGTTTTGTAGAAACGAGGATGTTTGGTAGGATCCCTACTATAGAATAGCTTTTCAATAAAAGTGAAAAAGAATTTAACATTTTAACCTGTACTTGATGTGCTTCCCTCACTTCCCGACGATACCATACCTCCGCTTGCTGGCGCGTATCCATATATGTAGTACTGTTGCTCCTCAGGTTCCTTGGCTGTCAAGAACCCTATGCCTGCAAGTATGTTGGCTACGAACAGTAATATTCCAGTAATTATGACACCTGCTAACATGCTGTTAACAAGTACTCCTCCAGCCCCGCCTGCGGCATGGGACGTTGCTTGAGTAATAATAAAAGCCACGAATAGTATAACTGCCGCTATCCCAATAATGTAAAGGATAGCGGATACCTTTATGAGGCCGGATCTGTAGAAGGACCCTGCTTGATAGAGCGACACCAACATCAGTATGAAGTAAACCACGTATAGTAATGAGGCTATCGCCATGAGAGCTATTCCGGCTAAGCCTGAGGGTGTCCTCCTAAGTAACCCCTCTGAGAAATTCCCTGGAAATGTTTGCGGCGGTTGCCCCTGACCCACCGTGATTTCATGCTGTAACGAGGTTACTAAGGGTAGTACCGAGCCTATTAGCGCTACGAACCCCGCTGTAATTAATATTATTGATATTAGGCCAAGTATTCCCGTAGCCGTCCAGATCCCCTTCTTCCTTCGGCGCCCCTCAATTATCCATGCTATGGGAAGTAAGAACGCGCCCGCTACGTTGATGTAGGGTACCGCTAGAAGTATATATGACACTCCCAGTAGTGTTTTACTCACCGCACGTCACCTACATTCCTCGATACCTGTTTGCATTCAAGTACTTTATACCTGTTCTCAATAAATGAACTGCGTGACCAGTAATACCTGAAATCACTGCCGAACAATTACCTTGAGCCTAACCTTAATTTGCGCTGAGTCAGAATATGGCTGAAGCGGGGTTGCGAGTAATTGAATAGTGAGGAAATGTTTACTGACGTCGAGTTGCTGATAAGGGAAGGACTTCCCGGGGACGTCGTGAACTTACTGAAGGAGAGGGGAATACGTAGGCTTACACCTCCTCAGTCAAGCGCGATTAAGGTAGGACTACTTAAGGGAAGGAACATACTGGTTACGGCACCCACAGCGAGCGGGAAGACATTAATAGGGGAGCTTGCCTTACTGAGAGCCTTCTTAGACGGGCGCATAGGTATTTACGTCACGCCCCTGAAGACCCTAGCTAGCGAGAAGTACGAGGAATTCAGATTCTGGGAGAGGTTAGGGCTTAAGGTCGGTATAACTACGGGTGATTATGACGAGCCGGGCGAGTGGTTGGGTAGATATGACGTGGTTGTTGCCACGTACGAGAGGCTGGACTCGATACTTCGGCTGAAGCCCTCCTGGCTAACACATGTCGGTGTCGTAGTAGTTGATGAAATGCACATGATAGGTGACAGGGATCGAGGACCCATAGTAGAGTTGATCGTCGTTAAGGCTTCCCGCATAGGTGCGCAGATAGTTGGGTTATCTGCAACCATAGGTAATCCTGAAGAGATAGCTGAGTGGCTTGATGCTGAGCTAGTGACCAGCGACTGGAGGCCTGTGAAGCTCATTGAGGGCTTCTACAACAAGCGTCGCCGTGAGATAGTCTTCGAGGATGGACGTGTGGAGAAAGTCAAGGATGGAAACTTAATTAGGCATACCGCCCTCCAAGCCCTAAAGGAGTCCTACCAAGCAATAATATTCCTGCAAGCTAGGAACAGAGCCGAATCAGCTGCACGCTCCCTGAGTAAATTACTTCCTAACGTGCCGAGTACCTCTAAACTCATCGGTGAGCTCAAGGAAGGCTCACCGAGAACGGAGGTTGAGTCACTTACGCCCCTTATAATGCGGGGTGTTGCGTACCATCATGCAGGGCTTTCAATGAATGCTAGAAGAGTAATAGAGAGGGGCTTTAGGGAAGGTCTAATAAAGGTTGTAACAGCCACACCGACACTCGCCGCGGGTATCAACATGCCTGCCCGCAGAGTAGTCATTTACACTAGAAGGTACTCTGAGGGTTACATGCGCCCCATCTCCATCTCAGAGTACAAGCAAATGGCTGGCCGGGCCGGCAGACCTCAGTACGATCCCTATGGGGAAGCCGTGCTGGCTGACGTGAAGAACGAGAGTGAAGGATGGATGTACATTAAAGGCACACCCGAGGTGGTTCACTCCTCGCTAATCAATGAAAGGGCTATGCGCATACACGTGCTAGCACTAATTGCTTCAGGGGATGCCGGAAACCTAAGGTCGCTTCATGACATCATGAGCAGAACCTTAGCGTACAGGCAACTAGGTGAGGAGGCAGGCGAAAGCTCCGTTGAGTACATCCTAGACCGGCTCATAGAGATGGGGATGGTTAGCATAAGCGGGACTAAATTGCAGGCCACTAAGTTAGGGAGTTACGTGAGTAGACTCTACATAGACCCAATCACCGCAATAATGATTATTGAGGGTCTTAAACAGACATTGCCAGTAGTTCACCCAATGTACTATGTTACTCTGATAGCCATGACGCCAGACTTCAGCAGGGTTAGGGTAGTTAGTTATAGGACGCTTGAGGAGGAAGCAAACGCAGCGGTGGAATACGGTCACATACCTGAACCAGTTACCGGCGTTGACTACTTTGAGTGGCTTAGGGCATACAAGGTTGCTAGGATCCTGAATGCGTGGATTGAGGAGGAGCCAGAGGAGCGCATTATTGAGGCCTACAACGTAGGTTCAGGCGACTTAAGAACCCTTGTTGAGACGGCCGAGTGGTTGACTTATGCTGCCTCAAGGGTATGTGAGGCAGTCAACCTCACGTACCATGCTAAAGCCTTACGAACCCTCTCATTAAGGATTAGGTACGGCGTCAAGGAAGACCTCCTAGACCTGACTAAAGTGAAGGGCATCGGTAGGGTGAGGGCTAGAGCGCTCTATAACGCAGGCATCAGAAGCATTAAGGAGCTAGCTGCCGTAGATCCCGTGAAGCTAGAGGGCTTACCGGGCTTCGGGCCTAAGGTAGCGAGGGAAGTGATCATCGAGGCACGGAAGCTTATTAAGCAGAAGCCGTAGATTCCAAGGAAACTTATGGATAACTAGCTAACCTCTACTTACGCTTAATGATCTCGTGAAGGATCTTAGTTAGGTTGAATTCACCGGCAACCGCAGGCTTCATTAACCCTAGTTCCACTAGAATCTCAGGATGTACCTCCCCCACTCGTCC
>JAMOOZ010000030.1 GCA_027064885.1 Desulfurococcales archaeon | reverse complement strand
TCTTACAAAGTGGGGTGGTTTAGAGAAGTACTTGGAGATGTGCCGGAGAGGGGCGCAAGCAATTTTATTTTATAGGGATAACGCGCCAAGAAATGCTGTTCCTTATTTTAGCCTCTTTCCAACACCAGATGATGTTGAGTTCATGAACGCCCCCGCATTTTCCGTAAGCTTAAGGGACGTTGAGGAACTTGAGCGACTAGTGAAGCGCTACGGACGTGTTATCGTCAAGGGCTTCATCAAGGCTGGTTACACAGATCAAGCAGAAGGCATGATTGTCTCAGCGTCATTCGGTTCCGGGAATACTGAGGTGCATTTGGTTGCTCACTACTGCCATCCTGCAGGAATGATTAATGACAACATTAGTGGCGCGGCTGCATTAGCCGAATTAGCTCTGACTCTAGGATCGATACCTGATGTTAATCAAGTGTTAAAGGCTGGGCGGGTTAGGCTTGTTTGGGTTCCAGAGTACATAGGTTCCCTGCATTTACTTAGTCGTCTTACGTCTGAAGAGGGCATAAGTAGGGTGGCGCACGCGATTAACTTAGATATGGTTGGTGAGAGGCAAAGCGTGACAGGCTCCACGCTTCTTTTCGTTAGACCCCCTATTCACATGCTGTCACCTCAGGAGGCTATTGCTTACAAGGTATTTAGGGAGGTGTTTGCTAGTACTAGGGGTTTCCTACCTCACAAAAGGTTAGAGAGGATCCGGAGTAAGGTCATTAACTTTGAACCCGGAAGTGACCATGAATCATATATTGCTTACGGTATACCTGCTACGGCCCTGATAAGCTGGCCAGACAAGTATTACCATACTAGCCTAGATACTTTCGACAAGCTTGATTATGATTTAGCCCTAAGGGCCTCATACTTTTCATTTGCAGCAGCCCTTAACATACTAAGTTCAAGTAATACTGAGAAAGTGTTTAGTGCGTATCGTAACCTAGTGGCTGGTATGGATATCCTTAATGTAATTGATGATGACCTACTCAGTGAGCTACGCACATCACTGTATAGGGAGGGGTTGCATTACTTTAGGAGTGACGGACCGTCACTTAAAGCAACTGAGTACGGCGTACCTAATTTAAGGCTAGTCAAGCGTTCCTTACCTCCTGAGGAAGCCACTATGCTAAGGAATAACTATGCCTTAATGCCCTGGTTCAGGACAGCCCTCACGTTAACTGTTATGCTTGTCCGAAAAGGACTTACTGGGGAAGGCCTAAGGAACGCGCTTCAAGCAGAACTAGGTGTCCGAGTCAGCGTAAGCGCAATTAACCTAATCATAACAGGATTACTTAGTATTAACGCATTAAGCATTGGTGATTAACTATGTTACTCGTGTATTTCGGCACTGGTAAGGGTAAGACTACAGCTGCCATGGGGGTAGTCGCTAGGGCCTTAGGAAGAGGCTACCGAGTCGTAGTAGCTCAATTCATGAAGGCTACCCCTAGCGGAGAGGCTATATTCTATCGTTCAGGCTATCACGATGGCTTACTGAAGTGGTTCTTACTCGGGACAAAGGAATTCGTTACACCCGGAGACCTAACGAGCGATACTGCATTGGTAAACACCGCATTAGTATACGGGTTCCTTCGCTATATCCTACCGAGATTACTTAAAGAGTTCCATCCCGAGCTAGTGGTGCTTGATGAGCTAGGCATTGCTACACACCTAGGTCTTGTGGACGAATGGAGCGTGCTTGAGACCCTCCAAACATTCATAGGTAATCGAGAAAAACATGCCATCGTAACAGGACGCTACGTACCAAGCACCATAAGGGAGGCAGCTGACCTCGTGAGTGAAGTGCGTGAAGTCAAGCATTACTTTAAGAGAGGAATTATTTCACTTGAAGGTATTGACTATTAATCCTTAATACGCTCTTCACTTATGGATTTAGTGGTAGCGTTTCCCCGCCCTCGTAATTTTTAATGAGTTTTAATGACTATTGGTGCTTTGAGGGCGGGGTTGGCGCCTCGGCCCCGTTCACCCGTGTCACGGGGGCTTCATGGGCCCCGTTCACGGGGAACGCTGCGCCCCGCACATCTGGATGGAGACCATGCGCTTTGAGCCGCTTTGCTCCAATGTTTATGGCCCCGATAAAGTCGCGTTCTACCATGTAGCCGTCTACGAGGCCGAGCCCCTGAGGTACGGGTGAAGCTAATGAACCCGTGCTAAGGGCTAACTCCCCTCACGAAATCAAAAGCAATAGAAACTGTCCAAAAGTACCGTGAGGGGAGAAACGCTGGGACATCTGAGGCCCTGATGATGTGAAGGCCGTGAGAAGCCGAGGTTTCATTTCTCGTCGTTTTAACTATAATAATTTAATTTACTGAAACATCAATTACTCAGGGCATTAATTGAGATTTGCTTAGATCCGAGTTAATAGGAAGAAACAAGCTTAGTATTATTTGCTTGTTCATTTCAGTGTATCCCTAGGAAAGACAGTAGATTATGCGTCACTATTAGCTGCGCAAACACCAAGGACACTACGCTCATTAGCTTTATCAGGATATTTAGTGAGGGTCCTGAAGCGTCCTTTAGCGGGTCGCCGACAGTGTCACCTATTACTGTCGCTTTATGAGTTTCGCTTCCCTTACCCCCGTAGTGACCTTCCTCAACGTACTTCTTAGCGTTATCCCACGTATTCCCTACATTGCCCTGGAAGAGACCTAGCAGGAGTCCTGATAGCGTGGCTGCGAGTAGTGCGCCTCCTAGGCTGTAGGGCCCTAGTATGAACCCTATGATTAGTGGTGAGGCTATTGCTAGTACGCCTGGTTGAATTAATCTCTTAATAGCGTAGGTTGTGACTATGGATACTGCCCTGCCATAATCTGGCTTCTCTTTAAACTCCAGTATTCCTGGCTTCTCCCTGAACTGCCTCCTGATCTCCTCGATCAGGACGAAAGCTGCGTCACTGACGGCCAGTATAACCAGCGTTGTGAATGCCGCCGGTAATGCCATGCCTATTAGGGCACCACTGATTACTTTGGCGTCAAGAATACTCATTAATTCCTTTATATTCTCTAAACTGTATCCTGTTATGTTCATTATGGTACTTGAGTATGCTGCTATTAGTGCTAGGGCTGTTAGAGCAGCTGACCCGATTGCGAAGCCTTTAGACACTGACTTCATGGTATTGCCTGCGGCATCCAGCTTGTCGGTTATTGCCCTGACGTTCTCGCCCAGCCCGGCCTGCTCGGCTATCCCAGCCGCATTATCCGTTATTGGTCCGTACGCGTCTGCGCTGACCACTATCCCTGTTAGGGAGAGCATACCGACCGCTGCCAGCGCAACCCCGTATATTCCATACCAAAAGCCATAGGGTGAGAGCACTAGGTAGGCGATTAGCTCAGCAGCAGCTATACCTATTGCTGGGATCAAGACACTTAAGAAGCCGTAGGCCATACCAGTAAGTATTGTCAGTGCTGGGCCAGTCTGAGACATGAACGCTACCTTCCTTACAGGCTTCTTACTGGGATTCGTAAAGTAATCGCTCGTGAGACCGACTATGATTCCGGCAATTATACCGGCCACGACAACTATGAAAGCCCTTAATCCTGCATCAGCCCCTAGAGTCATCGTAGCCAGCGGGTATGTAAACACGGCAATCAGTATTCCAGCTAGTACTGTTGAGAGCGTCAGCGGTTTGGACGGATCGCCTCCCTCCTTTACGCGTACGAAGAACGAGGTTATTATCGCAGAGAATACTCCTGCTGCGGCGACTGCCATGGGTAGTAGGGCCCAGTTAACCCACTTTGAGCCTGCAGTCGCTTGGATTGCCGTAGCGGCTATGACCATTGCTGAGATTATGGACTCGACGTACGACTCGAATAGGTCAGCACCCATACCAGCAACGTCGCCTACGTTGTCGCCGACGTTGTCAGCGATTACTCCGGGATTTCTTGGGTCGTCCTCAGGTATTCCCTCCTCCACTTTACCTACTAAGTCAGCACCTATGTCCG
>JAMOOZ010000029.1 GCA_027064885.1 Desulfurococcales archaeon | reverse complement strand
CGTGATCACTACGTTGTCGAAGGTCTTGAGGGTGGTCGTCATTAAGCCAATACCGTCGATGATTCCGGAGTACCCGCTCACCTCAACGTACTCGCCCTTATCAAAGGGCCTCGTCACGGCTAGCCAAACACCGGCCGCCATGTTCGCCCACGTGTCCTGGAGGCCGAAGCCAAGGATCAGCCCTATGATTGCTGAGAGACCTAACCCAACGGTGCTAGTGTCAACACCTATTACCGGGAGCGCCGTTATGACGACTACGATGTACCCTAACCCGCGCGTAATGCTCGTCAGCAACCCCGTAATCAGGGGCGGGGCACCCACCCTCTCTAAAGACCTCTTAATTAGTTTCGCCACCACCTTAACTACGAGCACACCAACAAGCAGTATCATTACAAATAACGTCAGCTGGTATGCGCTGAACCCAACGACTGGTAGTGGGGCCGTGAATGTATTAAGCAGTGATTCCATTCAGTACACCACCGAGAGTAATGAAGTAACGTACTAAAGTATTTAAGTTCAACTAACCTTAAATCCGTAAAACCAATTAACGTGTCGTGAGCCCTCGGGATAATGAGGAGTTGTTATTAGCTCCTTAAAATCCCTATAGAGAGGGCCAATAGGGGTGATGCGTGGTGACGCTGGTGAGCATAGCGGTGGACGCGATGCGGGTCATAGCCGCCTACAGCGCGTCAGCAACCACAGTGACGACCACACCAGCAACGGGTAAGGCTGTGAATGCGACCATCATGGAGGAGGCCTTCAGAAAGGCGGTAGCGGACTTTGTCTCGATGTTGCCCTACATATTCATAGCCCTAGCCATAATCGCGATCTACGTCGGCATAGCCGTAATACTCACTAAACTCATAAGGAAGTTACTCATCACGCTGAAGGTGGACGAGCTACTCAAACCCCTATTTAAGGAAGCATACTTCAGCCTAACAAACCTCATACTAGCGCTAATCAACGTCGGCATAGCCCTACTTGCCCTGTACTCAATAGTCCTCACACTCTTCCCCGGGCAAGTACACACGTTAAACATGGTCCTCAACTACGCGGCGAGAGTAGTCAGTGTAGTGTTTCTCATTGTCTTCGTATTCCTAGCCTTCAACGCCATAATACACAGGATAAAGATGGAAGCCAAACTAAGGGGCTTCATATTCCTTCTCTCCTTCTTCATAACCATAGTCCTAATACTTGACATAACAAGCATATCCGACCAAGTAAAAACAGCCCTAGCATGGGGCATAAGCGTCGGCATAGGCCTATCCATAGGAGTATTCGCCGCCTGGTACTTCTTCCACGACTACCTACAAAGAAAAGAGTAGGCAATGCACTACGTGAAGCGGCCTCGAGCTTTACCCAGAGTCAAAAAGCCTAAGCTACCTCAGAAAATGTATTAATGTTCCTTCAACCTTCTTGCCATTTAGTTCCTTGAAGTCTCCATCAAACGTATAGAAGTGCGGGTACTTTTCGCTTATTGCCGTAGCAAGTATTAGCGCGTCCACCTCCGGAAGGCCGTATATCCTTCGGAGGCGAGATGCCTTAATGCATATGTCTTGACTTAAAGGTAATATTTTGAATAACTTATGCAGGGACTCCTTTATGTTAATAAACTTTCCCTCCACACCAAATTTCATACTGTACATGTGGATTTCGTGTATTGATATTATTGATATTGCCTTTGTTGGATGTTTCTTGAGTACGTGTCTTGCAACGTCAAATTTATCTTCTTCTCGAAATAAGTATGCTATTAAGACGTTCGAATCATAGAATGTCATATTACCTACCACCTGCTTTTCTCTCCGCATCGAGTTTCTCGGCTAATCCTCTCAGCGCCTTACCAGGGTTAAGTGAACCTGCTAGTTCATCAATGCTTAAAATTTTCTCGACAACGGCTCTCCCCCGTTCATCGATGTAGACCCTGACGAAGTCTCCAGGAGAAATACCCAGTTTATCGCAAACCTCCTTAGGTAGTGTTATCTGCCTTTTCCTTGTAACCTTAACTACGTTCATCGATCTACTACCAAGAATATATTGAGTACTACCATATAAATGTACTACCTCATGATAGTAGAACTATAACAATCTTTCCATCCTAGTATAGTGCCTAAGGGGAAATGCTCATAGTTTGCTGTTGTTACTTTCTGGTGGGGTGTGAGTGGGTTGTGTAGGTTGGCTTCGTTTGCTGCTACAGTTGATGGGTTGCCGGAGTTAGCGGCCTTGGTTAAGGCATTGGCGCGCTCTGCCGTCCACGATCCGCTTCTTGAGGCGTTGGGTGTTAAGCAGGCGAGCCATGGTGACGGGTGGGGTTTTGCGGTGGCTGTGCTTAAGGGTGGTGCGTGGCGTTTTCACTTCATGAAGTTTAGGAACCCTATTTTCAGGGATTCTGAGGGTTTGCGTGGGTTGATGAGAATACTGTCTGATTCTGGGGGTGAGGTGTTTCTGGGCGTTATTCATGCTAGGAAGGCGTCGAAGGGTGAGGCGGTGACTTGGGTTGATGCGCACCCGCATCACGCCATAGTTCGTGATGGTACGGAGATCTACGTTGCGCATAACGGTAGGGTCAATAAGGAGGGTTTAGGAGGGCCGCTAAGGAGGTCCGATACGGTTTCGTTAGCGCTTTACTTAGCTAGGAACCCGCCCCTCACCGAGGGGCTGAAGAAGGTGATAGAGTCTGGTTATGTTGAGAGTGCGTTGAGTCTAGGCATACTAGTTGCGGGGCTCGGCGGCGCTGTTAGGGTTGCTTCACTGAATTACGTGTCCCCTAAGGTGAGGGATGAGGCTAGGAGGAGGTACTACGCCGTGCGCATGCTTGAGGGAGGGGAGTACTTCGTCGCTACAGCCTCCTCAACGACCGCTTCATTCTTCGAGGAGAGCGTCGGGATTAAGACGCGGGAACTAAGTAACGGTGAGTTAGTGTTTATGGAGGCGGGGCCTGAGGGAGTGAGTTACTCGAGGAAAAACCTTATTGAGGGTTGATTTTTTAGTCAGGGTATATTTTCCTTAGCGCGTCCTCAGTAGCCTTAATCGTTGCCGGGGCTGTGGGTGCGGGCGTTAGGAACGGGTGTGTCCCTATCTGTAAGTTCATGTATTGCGCGGCGGTGAAGCCTGCTTCGATGGCGAAGCCTATGAGGTTGATCATCTCGCCAATGGTGAAGCCACCCGCTAACTGACCGCCTAGGAAGAACCCTCCGTGCCTTGTGAATATGAGCTTAGCTCGGACCTCATGCGCGTCTGGCAGGGCTCCGGGGTGCTTGTCCAGCACCTTACTAGTGCCTACGACATAGTCGAAGCCCTCCTGCTTAGCTACCCTCTCTATTAAGCCTGCCGCGCCTAAAGCTAGGTCACCTACCTTAGTGGCGAATATGCCTACCGTGCCGCGCATCTGCCTGAACGACGTTATCTTGTATAGGTTCGCACCAGCTATCCTCGCCTCGGCCGTAGCTACTGACGCAAGCATTACTGACTTAGGCTTCCTCGTGAAGAAGTCCCTCTTCTCAGCACAGTCACCTACGGCAAAGACGTCCGGATGTGAGGTTCTAAGGTACTCGTCCACCTCAATACCGTACCTACTCACCTTAAGGCCGGCCTTCTCGGCCAGCTCCGTGTTTGGCCTAGCGCCAGTGGCGAGTATGACTACATCACTCTTGATTCTCTCGCCGTTCTCGAGCACGACAGCCTCCACCACATCCTTGCCTTCGATCCTCACGACCTTAGCCCCGGTTCTTAGTTCGACACCTAGCTCCCTTAGCTTAGCTTCCGCGAGCTCACAGAACTCGTCGTCAAAGGACAGCGCCAGTATGTGAGGCAGTAGTTCAACTAACGTTACCTTGTAGCCAGCGTTCACCAAGTCGTCAGCAAACTCAACACCTATAAACCCGCCGCCAATGATCGTTATTCGCTCACTATTCTGGATCGCTTCAAGCATTGCCTTGAGGTGACCCGGATCCTTACGGACGGGGAATACGTTCCTTA
>JAMOOZ010000028.1 GCA_027064885.1 Desulfurococcales archaeon | reverse complement strand
ATATTGTCGAGTCACCAATCATAGCGGCTAAGGCCCCTGTCCTAGCGGAGGCGGTAAACGAGATGGCGTCATGGCAGATAAGGAACGTCGCTACGATAGGCGGGAACCTATGCAACGCGTCGCCAGCAGCCGACACCGCACCACCGCTACTAGTGCTGAATGCTAGGCTACGCTTAGTTAGCCTAGAGGGTGAGCGCGAGGTACCGATAACGGAGTTCTTCCTAGGACCCAGGAAGACTGTGCTGAAGAAGGATGAGTTGCTGAAGGAGATAGTTGTGCCCTATGAGCGCGGCGCTGGAACGTCATTCATTAAGCTCGGGAGAAGGAATGCCTTCACGCTATCGGTGGCAGCTGTAGCTACTCTAGTCAAAGTTAGGAACGGGATCTTCGACGACGTTAGAGTAGCACTGAACTCCGTGGCACCTAAGCCCGTAAGGGCGGTGAGCGTGGAGAAGTTCCTAAGGAACAGGGAGATAAATATGAACGCCATTGAAGAGGGTGCCAAGCGTGTGTTGCAGGATATATCACCGATAAGTGACGTACGTGCGTCCGCCGACTACAGGAAGGAGATGTCGGTGGTACTAACTAAGGAGTCTCTCCTAAAGTCCCTCGAGAGGGCGGGGGTTAAGCTGTAAGGAGGTGGTGAGCGGTGAAGGTCTCATTCATACTTAACGGGAAACCCGTAACCGTGGATGTTAAGCCTAACGAAATACTCTTAGACACCCTAAGGCTAAAGCTAAACGTAAAGAGCGTCAAGAGGGGTTGCGAGCGCGCTGAGTGCGGTGCATGCACGGTGCTTGTGGACGGAAGGCCAACATACTCCTGCAACCTGCTGACCGTGCAGGTTGAGGGTAAGGAAGTAAAGACTCTGGAAGGCTTGAGAGATGATCCCATCGTAAAGGAACTAACGAGCAAGTTCGTAGAGCATGGTGCTGTTCAGTGTGGCTTCTGCACGCCTGGCTTCATAATAACGGCGTACGCGGTGCTGAAGTCAGGCAAGGAACTAACGCCGGAGAATGTTAAGAAGATGCTTGAGGGCAACATCTGCAGGTGCACGGGCTACAAGAAGATTATTGAGGCAGTCACGGCGGCTGCCGAGGTGCTTAAGAAGTAATTAAATTTTTATTATGCCACGCATTTAACTAACTCAAAATATTTTTAATCTAATCGCACAACCCGCTCAAGGTGATGAGTGAGTCATGGCTGGAGGCAACATATTAATTCGTGGTGGAACCCTAGTACTCCCTCACAATGAACCATTCAAAGCGGACATCAAGATCCTGGATGGGAGAATTGCGGCGGTTGGCACGTCACTTAGCAAGGAAGGCGTTGATGAGATCATAGACGCTACGGGAATGTACGTGCTTCCCGGCATAGTGGATGAGCACGTACACATGCGTGAACCAGGGCTAACATACAAGGATGACTTCACCCACGGGACTTCTGGCGCGGCAGTCGCTGGCGTAACCACAGTGCTGGAGATGCCTAACACTAAACCGCCCGTGGAGAGCGCCTCTATACTGAGGCAGAAGGCTGAGTTGCTGAGCAGTAAGGCGTACGTGGACTTCGGCCTATATGGAGTCATACATAACGCTAACGTCCATGAGTTTGAGGATATCGTAGCGGAAGGGGCCGTCGGATTCAAGGTGTTCCTAGGCCCCACCACCGGGAACATACCGCCCCCCGATGACGGCTCACTCTACGAAGCCCTAACCAAGTCAGCGAAGTTAGGCGTGCCGCTAGCGTTTCATGCAGAGAATGCTGACCTAGTAAAGTACTTCACCGGGAAGGTCAAGGCGTCAGGCAGGGACGATCCTGCAGCGCATGAAGCTGCAAGACCCCCGATATGTGAGGAGGAATCGATAAACAAGCTAATACTCCTATCCAGAAGGACCGGTGGAAGAGTACACATAGTCCACATGGCGGCTAAGGAGGGCGTCGAGCTACTCAGGGCTGCGAGGGCCGAAGGCCTAAACGTTACTGGCGAGACATGCCCCCACTACTTACTCCTTAACTCCAGCGACTACTTCAAGTACGGGACGGCAATCAAGGTGAACCCACCGATAAGGGGTAAGGAACACCAGGAAGCGCTATGGAAGGCCGTGCTGGACGGAACCATAAGCACTCTAGGCTCAGACCACGCTCCACACGCGGAACACGAGAAGCGCGGTAACGTGTGGGAGTGCGCAGCAGGATTTACTGGTGTGCAGACCTTTCTACCACTAATGATTCACCAAGTACTAACGGGTAAATTACCGATACAGAAAATACCGGAGCTAATGAGTGAAGCACCCGCTAAGCTCTTCGGGATATGGCCTAGGAAGGGCGCCTTAAGCGTTGGGTCGGACGGGGACCTAGTGATTATTGACCCGAATGGGGAAACAATGATCACTAAGGAATGGTTAAGGGCTAAGTACCCGATAAGCCCCTTCATCGGCTGGAGGCTTAAGGGAGCCGTCAAGTACACCATACTACGCGGCGTAATCATAGCTAAGGACTACGAGCTAGTTACAGATAAACCCATGGGTGAATGGATTAAGCCGTTAAGAAGGTTTTAACGTTAATCATCACTATTTACATGGCCCCAAAAGTTATACGCGTCAAACTTATTCTAAACGATTTTTTCCAAATTAAGGTTAATTCTAAAAGAAATTCAATAAATTGCGATTAAGTAATGGTATCCCACCTAAAATCTGTGAATTCTTATCATTTAGTAACGAGAATCCCATATAAATGCTTTACCTATTAATGTAATCAGTTACGGGTATCTTCCGGTATTTACCTAAAAATAAATTGACGTGATTAACGAAAAATCAGAAAAATTTATTTCTTTCAACAAGACACACTTACCCGTGGTGTTGCCTTGAGATTAGTCTCAAGAAAGGCCATATCAAAAACTGCATCTGCGGCCATAATTGTGATAATAATAATTGCGATAATAGCGGGAGGGCTGGCTTGGTGGCAGACACAGCAGAAAGCACCAACCACTACCACTTCAAGCCCTACGACTTCAACCACTCAAACCTCCAGCGCTTCCACCACGGCAACGAAGCCCAAGATCAGTGAGATTAAGATCGGTTTAATAGAGCCGCTCACCGGAAGGCACGCGGTCTTCGGTATCGAGGCTAAGGAAGCCGCGGAACTAATAGTGAACGTAATTAATAATGAGTTAGGAGGGATTAAGTCCCTCGGCGGCGCTAAGATTAAGTTGGTGGTTCAGGACGCTGGCGAGACCCCCGACAGTGCTAGATTAGCTGCCGAGAAGCTGATCACTCAAGAGCATCCCGTGATAGTGGTTGGTGCCTACATCAGTAGGCTAACCGCCGCCGTTGCTGAAGTTACCGAGAAGAACCACGTGATACTCTTCATGGACGGCCTAGTTGACTCGCTAACGCAGCAAGGCTGGAAGTACGTCTTCAGGGTCGCTCCCAAGGCGAGCGCCCACGGTAAGTCAGCCGTTGACTTCATACTGGACATGGCTAAGAAGAAGGGTATCAAGGTCAAGACTGCCGTCGTACTAAATGAAGACTCCATCTTCGGCACCTACACTGCCGAGGGTGCTGTGCTTGAACTGACTAAGAACGGCATTAGGGTGCTTGACCACATAACGTACCCGTACGACATAACGGACTTCAGCTCAATAATCAACAAGATCAGGTCAGATAACCCCGACGTCATAATATCCGTGCCGTACTTCCACGACGGTGTGCTCTTTGCTAAGGCAATTCAGGCCGCCAACATTCACCCAATGTTCATAGCGGGTGCTGGTGCTTGTGGGTACACTGACCCAGACTCCATCAAGGCTGCTGGTAAGGCAGTGCTGTACTACACCAACACCTACAGCTACAACCCATACAGGCAGACTGAGTGGAACCAGAAGATCGTGAAGATGTTTGAGGATAAGTACAATAAGCTACCTACCGAGGCTGCCGGCATTATCTTCTACTCCATGATGACAATTTATGAGGCTCTCGAGAAG
>JAMOOZ010000027.1 GCA_027064885.1 Desulfurococcales archaeon | reverse complement strand
ACATATGTATACCCAACAGTCCCGACAACACTTCCTCAAGCAACATCAGGTACTGCCGTAAGCGCCTCCTCAGGAGCCGCGGCCAGCACGCCCCTACCGCTCACTACGTCCTCTAAAGCCGTAGCTGCTGTGGTAGCCTTGGGCGCGGCACTCGTTGCAGGCCTAGTTGCGTACTTAGTAATAGTTAGGAGAACCTAACAAGAGTTTTAACAAAACCTAAGCGACCTCACCACGGCTTATATAATATGGCGTTAATAATAATGAGGGGTGGGGCGGAGGTACTTGACTAAGAGGAGAGAGTCCAGTAAACCTGTGACAGGGACTGCCTTCAAGATATACATGATCATGCTTAGTAAGGGTTCACCCATGGGTGTTAGGGAGATACAGCATACCGTGGGCCTTAAGTCAGCGTCAACGGTTAAGTACCATCTCGATAGGTTGAGGGCGTCTGGCTTGGTTCGCCAGCTACCTGACGGGAAGTACGAGGCAATAAAGCCCGATAACCCATTATTCGCTGGCTATGTTTTTATATTCAATACCCCAGTACCTAGGTTGGTTCCCGTGGCCATAGGGTACGCGGTATTCATAGCTACTTACGCACTCTTAGCTAATGTGACGGACCCTGTATTAATAATAGCCTCACTGGGATTTGCGTTCTACGCGGTCTTCGAGGCGTGGAGGCTTAGGAAGTTACTCAAGTACTTGAGCGGTGGGTGACCGTGTACTTATAACCATACCTGTATACCTCCCCAGTCCCTCCCCCTAGCATGAGGGCATTAGCGACCTTCTCAACATTACCCGGTAGAATCCTGAAGCCTGCAATGATGCTGATACCCCTCCGGAATAGAGGTTCTGGGTAAAGGCTCGCTGTAGCACCCACCAGCGCTACTGCATCAGCATTAGTGCTGTGCTCCAGCACCAGATCTATGGTGTCGTTCACAAGCGTCGCGCCAGTAACTACGACTTTAGTCGCCTTCTTAAGGGCTCGAGGAACTGAAACATCAGGTAGTGCCTGCCCCCTTCTCCTAGGGTTCCGCTCGAGGACAATGATTTCCTTAACCTTACCTGTTAGCCCCTTAATCACGGGACCTATGTAACCCACCACGGCAACAACGTCCTGCTTACTGAATCTCATGATGTCAAGCACATCTACCCCTACGGCATTTGAGGGCGGTTCGTAAACGTGTGCCGTTAAAGAATTCAGGTACGCGACCAGCAAGGACTTAACTAGCGGGTAAGAACTCTCAGCAAGCGAACACGGATCGTGCCCCTCCTTAAGAACCTCATAAGCTTCCAGCGCAGCTTCAGAATCACCGTGTGTTAAGTCCTCCACGGGCGTGTATGACATCCCAAGGAATTTCTTACCTGCAGATTCCGTAATCACGAAGGTGTACCTAACTCCAACGCCTGCTTGCTCGACGTTAATGCCGCGATGTTTTGTTATTGAGGTTATCTCTCGACATAATTCGTCTAATAACATTGATGTTCCCTAAGTCCTTTAAGCCCGTTAACCCCTATAAATGAATGAGTTCACGTGCTTCACACGAGCAAGCCGGTTCCTTCAGGGTGAACTGAATACACTATTCTCTTCGTAACGCGAATCTCTTAAAGAGAAAATTTTTTCTTGCATATGTTCTAACTATACTTTTTTCACTGATTAACTTATCAACAAAGCCTTATTAGAAGAACACTTCCTTATAATTATCGTAGGTGACGTAATCTTTGGAGATAATTGAGGCTCAACTTTCTGACTTAGGTCCGGATTTCCGTGAATTTGTAGTTAAGTCCGTAGACGTGGTTAAGGGTCTAATAGCTAGGGCGCTAGACCTTCCCGAAGTAGACTTAAGGGAGATAACGGTTTACGGGCTTAAGTACGATGAAATGTGCTTAGAGGAAGTCCTAAGCCCCTACGATGTGAAGAACTGCGACTTAGATATAATGGTTGTAGCTAAGGTCAGCGAGAAGCACTACTTCGTCGTGACGTCCGCCCACTACACCGTAATGTTCAGGAAGGACTTCAGGGACATCAGCCGTGACGAGGTAGAGATGTTGGGCGGGGAGGACGCTTTCGCGATCGTGACTGACCTCTACGATAGGGTCGTCGGGTCAATACTTTTCTTCGGCATGTACGTGTTCAGCAAGGTCTGCAGGAGGCTAGCGGTGGGCGGCGTGACGAATCACCTACAGAAGGCTGAGATGCTAGAGAAAATACTTACTGCTTACGAAGATATGGACGTAATAGCCGTTAAGCTAAAGCTAGGGTAGTGTCCGGCCCTAGCCACTCACGGGTATATTCTCCCCCTCCACCTCGGGAAAGGTGTGGCGTCTCTTATGTGGTCTAAGCCAGCTACCCACATCACGAGTCTCTCCACACCTAGCCCGAAGCCCGAGTGGGGTACCGTGCCGTACTTCCTTAAGTCGAGGTACCACTCGTAGTCCTTCGGGTTGAGGCCCTCCTCCTTAATGCGTTGCAGGAGCCTGTCGTAGTCGTCCTCCCTCTGTGACCCACCAATGATCTCACCGTATCCTTCAGGTGCTAGTAGGTCGTAGCCCAGCACCACTTCAGGCCTCTTTGGGTCTGGCTTCATGTAGAATGCCTTTATGTGCTTCGGGAAGTGAGTAACGAAGAATGGCTTCTCGAAGTCCTGCGTTAGTGCGCGCTCCTCATCAGCCCCCAGGTCATCGCCCCACTCTATGTTGAAGCCCTTAGCCTTGAGCCTCTCGATAGCTTCATCATACGTTATCCTCGGGTAAGGAGTCTCGAGGGCGGGCTCCAACTTGCTTACGTCCCTCCTAAGGAACTCGAGTTCCTCCTTCCTCTTCTCGAGAACCTTCCTTACGGCGTATGCCACCATCTCCTCAGCGACCTTCATCGTGTCTTCCATGTCGTACCATGCACCCTCGATCTCGAGATGCCAGTACTCGCTGAGGTGTCTTCTAGTCCTGGATTTCTCAGCCCTGAATGATGGGGTGAGGGACCACACCTTGCCGAGGGAGTATATCAGCACTTCTAGGTAGAGCTGCGCTGATTGACTCAGGTAGGCTTTCTTATCGAAGTACTTCACTTCGAACAGCGTTGCTCCACCCTCTACGGCGGAGCCCGTCAGTATTGGCGGGGTTACCTCCCACCATCCTTCCCTAAGTAACCACTCTCGAAGGGCCTTGAGTATGGTATGCTTTATCTTCATTATCGCGGTCATCCGGCGTGACCTAAGCCATAAGTGCCTGATGTCAAGGAGGAACTCTATCTCCTCTTTACCCCTTATTGGGAATGGGGGTGAGAACCCGTATACCTTGAGGGTCTTAGCGAGTATTTCCCTGCCGTTAGGTGCCCTAGGATCCTTCCTAACAACCCCCTTAACCTCTAGGCTGGACTCCCTAGTAAGTTTCTTGACCTGAGGCCACGTCCCCTCAGGGAGGGAGGACTTCTCGAACACCACCTGAACAATGCCTGTCGAGTCCCTGACCCACGCGAAGACCTTCCCGCCGACCTTGAATACGCGGTGAACCCAGCCCCTCACAGTCACCTCCTTCCCTACGGTGTTCTCGGTGAAAACCTTTCGAACCTCAATAGCCCCTCCACATAACACTCGGAAGCACCCAAAGGAATGACTTGAACAGTATTATTAGGATTACCGCTCGCCATTAACCACCGGCACCGGGCGGGAAAACAGCTACTTCATCGCCGTCCCTCACCCTAGCCTTGAGCTTCCCCCTGAACTGAGCGTGTATCCCGTTAATGAATACGAGGAAGCCCTCAGCTATATCACCATCCCTAACCACGTACTGCTTAAGGTCGGGTAGCGCATTGAGGACGTCTGCGAGGGTAGCGTTATCGAGCGGTAGCTCCAGCACCTTCTCCCTCCACCCCAACTTATCGCGGAGCGTGCCGAAGATCTCAACCTTAACCCTAATCAAAACCCACTCCCTAATCCTGTAAGGGATCTAAACCCATAAATGTATGAAGCTAAATACGCGGATCAAACACACGTCGCTTTACCAGTGGACTCAACGATGTTGGTGTC
>JAMOOZ010000026.1 GCA_027064885.1 Desulfurococcales archaeon | reverse complement strand
AGGGAATTATTACTCCTCGGATACCCAGCGGACGGTACCGAGCCCATGTATGATGGTAGGACAGGCGAACTCATAATGACCCCAGTCTTCATAGGTATAGTGTACTACCAGAGACTGCACCATATGGTGACGGACAAGATACACGCTAGGGCAAGGGGTCCGGTACAACTACTCACCAGGCAGCCAACCGAGGGTAGGGCAAGGGAAGGGGGTCTAAGGTTCGGTGAGATGGAGAGGGACTGCATCATCGGTCACGGAGCCCCTATACTCCTCAGGGAAAGGCTCCTCGAGAACTCCGACAAGACTGTGATATACGTGTGTGAGGAGTGCGGTATGATAGGATGGTACGACAGGCGCCGCGGTAAGTTAGTATGCCCAATACATGGTGATAAAGGCAAGCTACATCCCGTAACAGTTTCGTACGCCTTCAAACTCCTCCTACAGGAGATGATGAGCATGCTAATCTATCCCAAGCTAATACTTAAGGACAGGTTCGGAGGTGAGTGACGATGATGAAGGAAGAGAAGGTCATAGGAGCCATTAAGTTCGGGATACTATCCCCAGACCTCATAAGGAAGATGTCAGCAACAGCTATAGTTACTTCAGAGGTTTACGATGAGAACGGACTGCCAGTAGAAGGAGGCGTCATGGACCCGAGACTAGGCGTCATAGAGCCAGGGCAAAGGTGCGCCACCTGCGGCAACACCCTAGCAAGATGCCCAGGTCACTTCGGTCACCTTGAGCTCGCGAGACCAGTAATCCACATAGGATTCGTCAAGCACATATATGACCTCCTGAGAGCCACGTGTAGGAAGTGCGGGCACTTAAAGATACCGAAGGACGAGATAGACAAGTACTTGAGCCTATACGAGAGGCTGAAGGACAAGTGGCCACAGTTAGCCCGCAGTCTCTCAGAGTTCGTTAAACGCAAAGCAATAAAGAACATGGAGTGTCCTCACTGCCATGCCAAGCAATACAAGATCAGGTTGGAGAAGCCCACAACATTCATTGAGGAAGGACCGCTGGGCAGGCTCTGGCCAAATAAGATCTTCAACTGGCTTGACCAGATCCCCAACGACCACCTACGCCTTCTTGGATATGACCCCAACTTCTCTCACCCGAAGTGGATGATTATCCGCGTTCTCCCAGTCCCACCAATCTGTGTGAGACCCTCAATACTTCTCGAGACCGGCATTAGGTCCGAGGACGATCTCACCCACAAGCTGGTGGATATCGTCAGGACTAACGAGAAGCTAAGGGAAAGCATAGCGTCTGGCGCACCTGAAGTCATAGTCGAGGATCTCTGGGAACTCCTCCAGTACCACATAACCACGTACATAGATAACGAAGTGCCTGGCGTCCCGCCCGCAAGAAGGCGCTCCGGAATGCCCCTAAGGACTCTAGCACAAAGGCTGAAGGGTAAGGAAGGCAGGTTCAGAGGGAACCTATCAGGCAAGAGAGTGGACTTCTCCGCCAGAACAGTGATCAGCCCAGACCCATACATAAGCATAAATGAGGTAGGTGTCCCCATGGAAATCGCTAAGACCGTAACGGTTCCCGTCAGAGTGACGCCATGGAATATTGATGAAATAAGGAAGTACGTCCTCAACGGTCCCAATAAGTACCCCGGCGCAAACTACGTCATAGACCCCACAGGAAGGAGGATAGACCTAAGGTTCATCAGGGACTTGAAGGCGGTTGCCGAAAGCCTCAAGCCTGGCTACGTTGTTGAGAGGCACTTGATTGACGGCGACATAGTGCTGTTCAATAGGCAACCATCACTCCATAGAATGTCTATAATGGGCCACATAGTTAGGGTTCTGCCAGGCAGGACCTTCAGACTCCACCTAGCCGTGTGCCCACCATACAATGCGGACTTCGATGGAGACGAGATGAACCTTCACGTACCTCAGAACATCGAGGCTAGAGCGGAGGCTAAGACGCTACTTCTGGTGCAAGAGCACATCCTGAGTCCCAGGTATGGAGGCCCAATAATAGGAGGCATCCAAGACTACATCAGCGGAGCCTACCTACTCTCGTCCAAGGTGACGTTGCTAACGCAGGATCAGGTCTCGGATCTGTTGGCAAGCATTAACTACGACGGCGAGATCCCAGAGCCTGCTGTACTCTCTCCGAAACAGGTGTGGACTGGCAAGCAAATAATAAGCCTGCTCCTACCGGAGAACTTCAACTTTTCGAAGGAAGCCAAGATCTCGAGTGGTGTCCTCAAGTGCACGGATGAAGAGTGCTTCTGGGACTCATACTTAGTCGTCAAGAAGGGCAAGCTCCTCCTAGGAGTTCTAGACAAGGCAGCAATAGGTGCGCAGCAGCCTGAATCAATGCTTCACTTCCTCGTCAGGGAGTACGGGAACACATTCGGTAAGGAGTTCATGGACAGGGCTTTCAAGCTATTCCTAAGGTTTATCGAGATGCGTGGCTTCACGATGGCGCTCGCCGACATAATGATACCTGAGCAGGCATACGAAGAGATCAAAGAGGCAGTCGAGGAGGCCAAGAAGGAGATCGAAGAGCTAATAAAGATGTATAGAGAAGGGAGACTCGAATCCATGCCTGGAAGAACGCTTGAGGAAACTCTAGAGATTAAGATTCTCGACGCCTTATCAAAAGCAAGAGACAAGGCTGGCGAGAGAGCCGTTAAGTACTTAGACCCATTCAACAACGTCTTCATAATGGCTAAGACCGGCGCTAGGGGAAGTGCGTTAAACATAACGCAGATGACCGCCATGCTTGGTCAGCAGTCAGTACGTGGCCAAAGAATCTCCAGAGGTTACAGAGGAAGGACGTTACCGCACTTTAAGCGCGGCGACATAGGTCCGGAGGCAAGGGGCTTCGTAGCGAGTTCCTTCGTCAAGGGACTAAGCCCCATAGAGATGTTCTTCCATGCAGCCGGAGGCAGAGAAGGCCTAGTGGACACCGCCGTCAGAACATCACAGAGCGGTTACATGCAGCGCCGCCTCATAAACTCACTCATAGACCTGGTCGTCGAGTATGACGGAACCGTAAGGAGCGCATACGGTGAGCTAGTGCAGTTTAAGTACGGTGAGGACGGCGTTGACCCGAAGAACACGTCCTTCGGCAAGGCTGTCAACGTAGAGAGAATAATCGAGAAGCACGTGGGGTGGAAGAAATGACGGGTAAGAAAACAAGCAAGAAGAAAAAGAAGACCAAGACCGAGGCAAAGAAAGTTAAGACGGAGGAGGTTCTAAAGGAGATAACGCGGCCAGATGAACTAGTCGAGCGCGTAATGAAGTCTACGAGGAGGAAAATACCGGAGGAACTCAGGGAGGAGATACGCAGGGTCCTTCTAAGGGAGGTTCTCGACTTCGGCGTCGAGGATGAAAAAGCACTAAAGGAAAAGCTTAACGAGTTCATCGATAAGGCCAAGAAGATCATCGCTATTTCAGAGGTAGCTAAGGAAGCGCTTCCCGAAGGTATTTACCTAGAGCTGATAACGTCTCTATTCCGTGTCAACACAAGGATAGAGCTAGACGATGACGAATTAAGGATCATTCGTGACGACGCGATAAGAACGTACTTAAGATCGATAGTTGATCCTGGTGAGCCCGTAGGGACCGTTGCTGCCCAGTCCATAGGTGAGCCCGGCACGCAGATGACTTTAAGGACATTCCACTACGCGGGTGTTAAGGAGTTAAACGTGACTCTAGGTCTCCCCAGACTAATAGAGTTGGTTGACGCAAGGAAAACGCCCGAAACACCGATGATGGAAATACACTTAGACGAGGAGCATAAGTATGACAGGAAGAAGGCGATAGAGGTTGCTAGAAGGATCGAAATGACCCGCATCGAAAACGTGGTGGACGTTGTTGATATATCCATAGCCACTAAGCAGCTAGTGATTAAGTTAGATCCTGTGATGCTACAGGATAAGGGCCTAACGAGGGACGACATAATAAAGGTGCTTTCCAAGAGCAAGTCCCTAGCAGGCAAGGTGAACCCAGATCCAGACGACCCGTATACCATAATAATCGACATGCCTACGAAGGACCCAATAAAGGCACAGAAATTCAGGGACAGGATACTTAGAATGAAGGTCAAAGGAATAAAGGACATCAAGAAAGTCATACCGCAGAAACGCAGGGACCCAGAGACCGGTAAGGAATACTACGTCTTAATAACTGACGGAACGAACCTAGCAGCAGTAATGAAGGTCGAAGGCGTCGACCCAACCCGCACGAAGTCCAACAGTATTCACGAAATAGAAAACGTCCTCGGGATCGAGGCTGCTAGGGAGGCCCTCATCAGAGAAATAAAGAACACGCTGGAGGAGCAGGGTCTTGACGTAGACATACGTCACATAATGTTACTGGCGGACATGATGACTAGGACGGGAGTCGTTAGGCAGATAGGTAGGCACGGAGTTGCTGGCGAGAAGCCCAGCGTCCTAGCTAGAGCTGCCTTCGAGGTTACGGTGAAGCACCTATTCGATGCAAGTGCCCGTGGTGAGGTAGACTTAATTCGCGGTGTAACGGAGAACGTGATCATAGGTCAGTTAGCTCCTGTCGGAACCGCGAAAGTACAGCTTAAAATG
>JAMOOZ010000025.1 GCA_027064885.1 Desulfurococcales archaeon | reverse complement strand
AACCCAACTAAAATAAAACCCTTGAGTAAGAGGTAGGGGGAGGTGAGGAAGCATGCCCAGGACGTCCTCGCTGGATAATGAACTAAGACGTCTCCTAAAAACCGGGAAAGTTGTGATAGGTGCTAAGAGGTCTTTAGACGCAATAAGGTTAGGTAAGGCTAAAGGAGTTGTTTTAGCAACGAAGCTACCGAAGTACATTGAGGACGACGTCCTCTACTATGCCAAGCTCAGTGGCATTAAAGTCATTAGGTTCCCTGGCAGTAGTTATGAATTAGGGACAGCAGTAGGTAAGCCGTTCCCAATATCAACCATAGCAATATTAGACCCGGGCGACTCAAACCTGCTGGAAGAGGGTGAGTGAAGGCTTGCCAGTGAAGTTAACGGCGGAGGAACTAAGGTATATTGCTTTATTAAGCGACATCACAGGGGTATCAGCCAAGGACTGCATAATTGATGATGATACCGGAACCATCGTATTTGTTGTCCCACCAGGTCAAGCAGGTCTAGCAGTCGGCGCTAAGGGCAGGAACGTGAAGAGGCTATCCAAGATCCTGGGGAGGAGGGTAGAGATAGTTGAGTGGGCCGACACGCTAGAGAACTTCGTCAAGAACATATTCCTGCCGGCTAGGGTCCTCGGTATAAGGCTGAATAAGATGCCCGACGGAAGAAAGATGCTGTACGTTAGGGTAGCACCTGAAGACAGGGGAATAGCGATAGGCAGGGGAGGAAGGAACGTCGCTAAAGCGAAACTAATACTGAAGAGGTACTACGACATAGACGTTGTTTCAGTCGCATGAAATGACCCCGAGTAAACGCTTATAAGGAGATGAAGGCTAACCCCTACTAGGCATGGAGGTGTAGGTATGCCTGGCAAGAAGTCACCCTACGGCCTTTACGCGGCTAGGAAGCTAAGGCAGAAGAGACTAAAGTTTAGGTGGAGCCAGAAGGAGTTCAGAATGAGAATGCTTAGGCTTAAGGAGAAGCACGATCCCCTAGGTGGTGCCCCAATGGCTAGGGGAATAGTGCTTGAGAAAGTCGGTGTTGAGGCTAGGCAACCTAACTCGGCTCTCAGGAAGTGTGTTAGGGTACAGCTAGTAAAGAACGGGAAGGTAGTCACGGCCTTCGTTCCTTACGACGGTGGTGTGACGTTCATTGATGAGCACGACGAGGTAATAATAGCTGGCATAGGCGGTAGCCAGGGTAAGTCCCTTGGTGACCTACCCGGAGTCAGGTATAAGGTAATAATGGTTAACGGCGTCTCACTGGATGCGTTAATTAAGGGTAAGAAGCAGAAGCCGGTGCGCTAAAGCTTTTGAGCGTAGTTACACCGCACCTTAATTATATAGGGGGTCGTTCCCACGGAGTTCCTGCTACGATTGCTTTCAGAATTCATCCTCAAATTCGTCGTAGAATCCGTTCTCCTCATCTATGCTCTCAAGCTCCTGTGAGACCCTAATGATCTCTTCTGTAACGTAGATGGGTTTGTTGAAGAGGATTGCAAGGAATATCGCGTGGCTAGGAATTAACGTGTACTTAACTTTGATCCCGTCAGCGTTCAGGTAGAGGCTAGCACTGTACGTCCCGTTCTTTTCATTATACCCGTCTATCACTACCATCTCTATGGATTCTCCGAGTTCTCTGAGCTTCGGCGTCATCATTATTAATAACTCGTAAATGCTGTCCCTGAAATCTTGTGCGGCCTCGACCACTTCCTCCATCGCTCTAAGCCTAGCTATGGCTCTAGCCACTTCCAGCGGTACGTAGTATAGGGTGACACTCCCTCCGCGTTCTAGGTAACATGTGAGCGCACCACTCATGAAGTCATCTGCCTCAGTAACGAAGGGTTCCACATCCGTTACCCTTACGAGGTTACCTCCCGCTTCATCAGCCCACATGACAACCGCACACTCCTGCAGGATCCGATAGCCTCTCTTTGTGCTTCGTGTCACACTTAAAATCTTTTAAAGCTCTGCAGAGAATTGCCTAGGGTTGAGTGGTAGCCATGAGCGCGGGTGAGTACACGACAAGAACTATTGAAATTAAGCTCTTCGGTAAGTGGAATTTCGAGGGCGTAGTGGTTAGGGACCCGAGCCTCAAGAAGTACATATCGTTGAGGCCCGTGTACTTACCGCACACTGGCGGGAGGCACGAGCATAGAAGGTTTGGGAAGGCTGAGGTACCCATTGTTGAGCGTCTGATAAACAACCTTATGCGTCACGGAAGAAACGCGGGCAAGAAGCACTTAGCCTACAACATAGTGAAGCGAGCCTTCGAAATAATCCACATCAAGACCGGAGAGAACCCGATACAGGTGCTGGTTAGGGCAATAGAGAACGCCGCACCAAGGGAGGAAACCACGAGGATAATGTACGGTGGCATAATTTACCACGTCGCCGTGGATGTGGCTCCCTTAAGGCGCGTTGACCTGGCTCTCAGGCACCTTACTGAAGGGGCTAGGAACGCGGCCTTCAGGTCCTCGAAGAGTATTGCCGAGTGCTTAGCTGATGAGATCATAAACGCCGCTAACAACGACCCGAGAAGTTATGCGGTCGCGAGGAAGGAAGAGATAGAGAGGATAGCCTTAAGCTCCAGGTAAGGCGGTTTTCAATTACCATTAAAAAACTTTTATAAGGTACTCACCATAACTACTTGATGCCGTGTAGGGGTGATGCGTAATGAGCAAGCCAAAGAAGGAACACCTAAACCTGGTCGTCATTGGGCACGTCGACCACGGGAAGAGCACCCTAGTAGGTCACCTACTGCTAAAGCTAGGCGCGCTAGACCCTAAGATGGTTAAAGAAGTAGAGGAGGAAGCCAAGAAGAGAGGTAAGGAGTCGGAGAAGTACGCATGGTTCCTTGACAGGCTCAAGGAGGAGCGTGACAGAGGCGTAACCATCGCGTTAACCTTCATGAAGTTCGAGACACCAAAGTACTATTGGACAATCATCGACGCTCCCGGACATAGAGACTTCATCAAGAACATGATTACCGGAACCAGCCAAGCTGACGTAGCTCTACTAGTCGTCTCTGCTAAGACTGGCGAGTTCGAGGCCGGCATGAGCAGGGAAGGTCAGACAATGGAGCACATCGTGCTGGCAAGAACCATGGGTATTGACCAGATGATCGTCGCCATTACTAAGATGGACATCACTGACCCGCCGTGGAGCCAGGAGAGGTACAACAAGGTAGTGACTGTACTGAAGAACTTCATGAAGAAGCTCGGCTATAAGGTCGACAAGATACCCTTCGTGCCTGTCTCCGGCTGGACTGGCGACAACGTCATCGAGAAGTCACAGAACATGCCTTGGTACAAAGGACCAACCCTCGTAGAGGCTCTTGACTCAGTGACTCCGCCACCGAAGCCCATCGACAAGCCACTCAGGATCCCGATACAGGAGGTCTACAGCATCTCCGGCGTCGGCACAGTCCCCGTCGGTAGGGTAGAGACCGGTAAGCTGAAGGTTGGCGACAGGGTAGTCTTCATGCCTCCGGGCGTCGTCGGTGAGGTCAGGTCAATCGAGATGCACCACGAGAAGCTCCAGGAAGCCATACCCGGCGACAACATAGGCTTCAACGTCAGAGGCGTTGCCAAGAACCAAATCAGGAGAGGTGACGTGGCGGGCCACCTAGACAACCCACCAACCGTAGTGGACGAGTTCACTGCTAGGGTCTACGTCGTATGGCACCCGACAGCAATCCACGTAGGCTACAGCCCAGTGATCCACGCACACACGGCCTCTGTAGCGTCCAGAATCATCGAGATACCCGGCAAGCTAGACCCGAAGACCGGTAAGATAGCTGAGAAGAACCCGCAGTTCGTGAGGCCCGGTGAGTCAGCGATCATAAAGTTCAAGCCAATAAAGCCGATGGTGCTAGAGAAGTACTCAGAGTTCCCGCAGCTCGGCAGGTTCGCTATGAGGGACATGGGTAAGACCATAGGCATTGGCATCGTGATGGACGTCAAGCCCAGGGCCGTAGAGATCAGGAAGAAGTAAAAGCCTTTTAACTAACCAACCTCACAAGCCTTAAGGGATGCCGCCATGACAAGCAAAGTAAGGATCAGGCTGTGGAGCACTAACGTCCAGCACCTAACGGACGTAGCAGAGCAGTTAGTGAGTATAGCGAAGAAAGCCGGCGTCGAGGTAAGGGGCCCCGTCCCCCTACCAGTTAAGAGACTAGTAGTCCCGGTGCTGAGGTTGCCGCACGGCGAGGGCACTAAGGTCTACGAGAAATGGGAAATGAGGATACACAAGCGCCTCATAGACATAGCGGCCGATGAGAAAGTGATGAGACAAATAATGAGGGTAAGGGTACCGGACGACGTATACATAGAGCTAGAACTTTTAAGGTAAGAGGGAAAATCCTAAATTATTTCCAGTAAGCAGAGCAAACCCCTTAATGGACTCCATCTTTAAAACCACGCAATACCAACTTAACTTGGAGCCGGGGTGCCCGAGCGGCCTAAGGGGCCGGCCTGGAGAGCCGGTGGGCTACGTGCCCACGCGGGTTCGAATCCCGCCCCCGGCGCCACATTCCTTAAATTCTTCATCAAGTTATCCACGACACATGAGGCTAGGCGCCGCAGTACGCGTGGTTTCCACGCTTGGTTAACAGTTATCCCTGCCTGCCCGGCCTCGTAAGTCCTCACCAGAACCTCCAGTAATGGTGCGGTGTAGCTCCTTGGAGGAAAAGGCTATGTTAGATTGCGACAGCATAGGTTTAGGCGTCTTGATAGCTGCCCTTCACATCCCCTTAACTCACAGATATTAATAATGAAGAAGCTCTAAGTAGGGATTGTAGCTTAATTAGGTAGGCGCATTCCTTAATCTCTATGTCCCCTAACAACGCTTGAGATCCCATAAACTCTTTACCTTAACTGGTGGATGACCTTAATTCATTCCTTGACTGGATTGCGTAACGTACTTCATCCATGAGGTACTCCTCGACTTCATCATCTGTGAGTCCCTGGGCCTCTCTGTAGTAGCTAAATAGCCTGCCCTGCCATAGACCGAAGAGGGCCTCAAGTATATTCTCTCTAGCTCCCTTCCCTGAGTTAGTGAATGCTTTAAACCCACTCACTAAGGCCTTAATCCACTTATCCCTGCCTAACCCAGTTCTCAGGTCCTCCTGACTTAACTCTACTCCAAGTACTTCCCTCACTATATCACTTTTACTTGCTACTACCTCCCTGAAGGTTCTCAGAGCTAACTCTCTGTTCACCTTAACTTCAGGAGGTGATACCTTGGGTATTTCATGGACCTTAAGTAACTTGGGGGTCATCACGCTTTCAAGAGTTACCTGTCTAGATGACCAGATACCCCTGAATTCATGGAGCATTACGTAGAGGGAGCCGGTAACCTCGATAAACATTCCCTTAAGTTCTTTGCCAGGGTCCTTAGTCTCATGGATCTTAGTACCTAAGTATGCTTGACATACTCCGCCCTCCATGGCTAGGGCGACGTGGGTAATCATTATGTCTACCCCGAAGTATAGGGACCAGGGATTAACTGACCATAAGGTCGTGCCCTTCAAGCGCTTAACTAACTTATCGCTGAGCCCGAAGTCTCCACCTATAGGTTGCCTTACGTCAACCCCGTAGGTAGCTGTTGTTAAGGGTCTAGCGACAAAGTTAGTTATTGTTGCATCAAATCTGTCTCTCACGTAGTAGGGTGTAGTTAAGCTACACTCACCCTCAGCAAGTAGGGGTACCCATTCAGGCGTGATGCTCCTTAAGTCACTATCCAGTAGGATTAACTTACTTAAGTTAGTTGATGTGCTGGCTACGTCAATTAAGGTCTTCACAGCCCCGCCCTTACCCTTAGACTTAAGGTTAGGGATGACGAATACCTCCACATTTAAGTATTTCCTGAATGCCTTAACCACTTCTGCAGTCCCGTCAGTGGATAGACCATCACACACCACTACACGGGATTTAAAGCCCCTTAAGTACTTCCTCAGTCCTTTCTCCACGTTCTTAAGTACGTAGTTAATAGTATGGGCAGTATTTCTTGAAGGGATTCCAACAATTATCTCTGCTTCTGAGAGACTACTTAACACCTTCTCAAAACTATCGTATACGCTTCCACTCAGTTAAGTCACCTCACCCAATAATTACTAACTCATACTTATCTTCATCGCTATTTTCTTCACCTTAAGTACTGATTTCAGTCTCTACTTTTCCTTAGTTAAATAGTATATTCTGAGTAGAGGTTATAGTCAATTACCTCGTTACTAAGCTTCTAGGTAGTTCATGTAAGACTTAGCACTGTCTATGGGTACTTGGATGGGAGAGCATTCCATAGTAAGCAATAGAGGTAAGGCGATCAAGCATGTTCGGGAAGCCGCCAGAGGATGCCAACAACTTAATGGAAGATTTAGAGAGGACATTCACGAAAATCTAACGGGTGGATAGGATGAACATAGGAAGAGTGTCTGATCACGTCTACCTAATAGATACGGAGCCCTTAGGCATACCTCAACTAATAGGGGTCTACTTAGTGGTGGGTGAGGGTAGGGCAGTATTAATCGATGCCGGAGCAATGACTGGCCTAAAAAACCTACTCAAGGCACTTAGGTCGTTACTAAGTAATAGTAACATCAAGAAGTTCTCCATAGCATTAACACACATACACCTAGACCACGGGGGTGCGGCTGCCTCACTTCTCAAGACCTTAATTAATGAAGGGTATGAGGGGAAAATCCTAGTTCACCCACGTGGCGTCAAGCACGTTGTTAATCCCGCGAAGCTGTGGTTCTCAGCATTAACAGTGCTGGGAGAGGAAAGGGCGGACGCGATGGGCAAGCCGGAACCCATAGATCCCGAATACGTACGTGGTGTTAAGGACAGCGAAATAATCGACTTAGGGAACGTTAAAGTTAAGGCGCTTTACACACCGGGCCATGCACCCCACCACGTAGCATACATAGTGATCCCTGACTCAGTTGCAGTAACAGGAGACGCGCTAGCTATTCACCACGAGGGAAAGCTACATCCCGTCACCCCACCACCCTTCCGGGCCGACCTAGCGCTAAAGAGCATCGAAAGGATCAAGGAAGAGCGCCCTAACGTAGTGACGGTCTCACACTACGGAGTCTTACCCTGGAAAGGGGAGGAAGCTCTCGAGAGGGTAAAGAGCAAGATGCTACAATGGTTTAACATTGTGGAGAACGCTGTGAGAAAGGGTCTAACAGACCCTGACGAAGTATTCAAGATCGTCCTTAAGGAGGACCCCGAAGTAGTCAAGATAATGGCTGCCCGCGAGAACAACCCCATATTCAAGAACTCTGCTAGGACATCCCTGCGCGGCATACTCGAATACGTCCTAACAACGCAGAAAAGACCGATGAAGCCCTCCTGAGACTGGCATGATTAAGTGCTTACCCATTCTCATGTGTGAAAGAAGCTAATAGCTAATACCAGTAAGTTGAGATACAGGTTCTTGTCATGCATTTATACAGTGTTTGTTAAGGCTGTTCCTAATTTGTTGATATTTTATGTGCTTTCTAATTGCTTCTGAATATTCTTTGGTGATACTTACGGATCTTGGGGGCTTATAGGTTTAATTGGTGGCTTTAGGCTTCAACCCCCGCCGCTAGTCGTGGATCTATGAACACATGTAAAGAAGTAGAAAAATCCTTCAAGACTTGGAGAGCATCAGTTCCCTTAAGTAATCAGCTATGCGCTCTATGGGCATCTCACCGCCCATTCCGCGAGGCACGGTTCCTTCAGGGTCGTAGACGGTGAACACGCCATGCCAGTCATGAACCGCGTCGTCAGGCCCCCTATCGTTCTCCGGAAGGAACGGAGTGTCCCATCCAATGGTTCCGGCAGCGCGCCAGCTTAGGTCGTCGAAGTATGCCATCAGGTCGGGCGGGTCACCATGAACTTCAGGGTATATTTCCTCCGGCCTAAGTATTATGTTCCGCCATAATGCACCATTATCGCCTCTCACCCTCCGTAAGTCGTTGGAGAGCTGCATTACGACGTCCTCAAATTCCTCCTTACCGACAATTCCTCTTGGTTCCCTTCCTTTCAGGTTGATGAAGATGCGTGAGTAGTAGCCTCCCCAACCCCAAGCTATTGTTGAGTCCCAGTCAATCATTTCTCTGGTTAGGTCCGTGCCGGGCTTCTTCGGCCTCTCCTTCAGCTTCAGGTACCCTTCCTTAATGAGCCACTCATTCACGGCGAACGCGCCAGTCATTGACTTAACGCCGTGGTCGGATGCAACAACTATTATCGTGTCCTTCGGCAGTGCTCTCCTGATCTTCTCGAATCCCTCATCTATTAACCTGTAGTAGTCAGGGATCACGCGTGATAACTTCTCGTTTTCCTCGTACCTAGGGTGGGAGACGTCGAAGTACTTCCAGAAGGCATGGTGTATCCTGTCAATACCTATCTCAACATATATGAAGAGATCCCACGCTTTACGCTTAACTAGGTACTCAATTATCTTCAGGTGCTGTTTAGTCATCTGGAAGAGTTCGTCCCTAACCCTCTCCTTATCATGCCTCCTGAACTTCACGTCAAATATGAGTGGCCCGAACCTCGACTCTAGCTCACGCTTAAGCCACGGCGGGAACGCGTACTGGTTCTCTGGACCTGGGGTCATGAAGTCCGTTATCATGAAGCCCCTCACAGGCCTCGGCGGATATGTTGGGGGCACCCCGAAAATCCCTACGCGGCCGCCGGCGCGGCCGACGACGTCCCATAGTGTCTGGTGCTTAATAAAGTTCGAATTTATTATGTAGGTGTGCCCTACGTCCCCAGGCTTCCTATGCCTGAACCCGTAAATGCCTAGTTCTCCCGGTGTCTTACCAGTGAACATCACTAGCCATGCCGGTATCGTTATTGGTGGGTGGCAGGTGCGCATCAACCACCTCCTTGAGTCGTCTATGAGCGAACCCAACGCGGGGATGTCGACGCCGTACCTCTCGTACAGCGTTTTCGGCGGTGCTGAGTCCAGCCCAAGCACGAATACTTTCCTCAAATTCACTACCCTTCCTTACTTAGGTCGCGACATAAATGTGTGGTTATTTTACTTAGCACTTCATCACAGTTCTCCTCGGAGCACGTCACCACGAACACCATGTCCTTACCACCCACGTTCAGTCCTTCCTCCCTTAGCTTCTCAAGGAACTTCCTCAGCGGCATGGAATAACTTCTGACGTACACGTACGTCACGTTCAGTGATGGTATGTTATGGGCTAGTAGGATCACGTCATCAGGGTATGCACGTGCTAATGATCTCCCCACGTATGAGGTCACCAGGGAATCCAACCTTAGCTTCCACACCTTTACTCCGGGGCAGGGTTCTTTGAGGCTTTGAAGGCGATCATAAGCGCTCTCAACGTAGCGTGAGGCTAACTCGCGAGTGTTGATGAGCACCTCGTCATGCAGGACACCCTCAACGCCTTTCTCTGCTAGTACCCGGACCGCATGCTCGACGCATTTACTATCCACGACCCTATAACAGGAGTCTATGAGCTCCACCGCCCTAACGAAGTCGTTGAGGGTCATGTTGAGTTCGGCAGCAACGTTGTCAACGAACAATACGTGCTCGCTGGTAGCGAGTGCCGGCCCAAGATCCCCCACAATACCTAACGCCACTAGATCAACGATGTCTGAAGGCGTGTTAAGGAGTTCGTAAAGCACCCACGTGGTTGAGGGGTATTCAGCCTCACCCATACCCAACGCTACCGGGTTACAACAGCATCTTCGGGCATCACTACTTAACTTAACAGCGTGGTGATCAACGATGAATGTCTGAATCCCCTGAGGCATCCGCGCTAATATCTCGTCGGGGCGCGCTCCGTAATCCAGCACTACCAGGGTGTCAGCTCCGCTCCTTTCGATCTCACTAGGGTTTAAGGCGCTTGCCCCATACATCCCTATTCTAGGTGTGCTCATACCCACTATGCGGGGCCCCAGCACCCGCAGGAGTATCGCTGCGGACGCTACGCCGTCGGCGTCCCAGTGATGCAGTACGTAAACCTTCTTATCCCTCTTAAGGGCCTCCTCAACAAACTTAATGCAGGCTGGAACCTCCTTAAGAGACGAACGGGTTGTCGAAGCTGAGGACAACCTCCGCTACCTCCGGCCTCATCATGTACTCTGGTGGTTTCTTCTTATTCATTATCATTTTCCTAAGCTTAGTCCCGCTTATCCTTACCCTGAATTCATCGCTGTGCGGGCAGATCTTAGCGTTCACCATGCCTCCGCACTTCCTGCAGTAGAATGACTCACGTATGAATAGCGGCGTTATGCCTAGGTCGGGGAACTCGTTGAAGAGATCCCACGCCTCGTAAGGCCCGTAGTAATTACCCACGCCAGCGTGGTCCCTGCCCACAATGAAGTGTGTGCAGCCGAAGTTCTTCCTAACTATCGCGTGGTGTATTGCTTCCCTAGGTCCTGCATACCTCATCTGCATCCACAGCACAGAGAACACGACTGAGTCCTTCGGGTAGTAGTGCTTGATCAGTGCCTCGTAAGCAGCCACTATGACCTCATCTCTGAAGTCTCCTGGCTTCTTCCATCCCACTAGCGGGTGGACTAGGAGGCCGTCAACGAATGTTAAGGCGGCCTTCTGGACGTACTCATGCCCTAAGTGCGGCACGTTACGTGTCTGGAACGCCACTATGGTTCTCCACCCCTTCTCCTTAAACAGCACTCTCGTCTCAAGCGGTGTTAGCGCGTACCTATCGAATGGGTGTTTCAGCGGGTTAAGCAGGTCTATAGGACCTCCGACTAGTAGTTCCTTACGGGCGTATGTGCGGGCAACACCAGGGTGGTTGGGGTCCTCAGTCTTAAACACATGCCTAGCAAACTCCTTCTTATTCCACTCATAGATCTCCTCGACCTTCATGACGGCTAGGATCCGACCCTCATGCGTTAAGGCCACGTCATCACCTTCCTTTACTCCCTGAACCTCGTCCCTGCGCACGTCGAGCACTATGGGTATGGTCCAGGGCGTGTCGTCCGACAACCTCATGTCGTAGAGTACGTGTTCGTAGTCCTCCCTAAGCAGGAATCCTTGGAGAGGCGAATACGCGCCATACGCTATGTTATGGATGTCTGATGCGGTATTCTTTGTTACCTCAATGCTGTGAAGCTCCCTCGCCTCCTCGAGAAGGGCTTCCCTTCTCCTCCCCTCAGCAACCCTATTAACTAACCTACCCCCGTGCGGTCTGGACACCATCTCGCATCACCTCCTTAAATGTAGCCTAACCTACGGAGCTTCTCAATAATTTTCTCCTTCTCCTCCTCGGTAAAGGGCTCCTCGGCCTCACGGGCCCTCTCATACTCAACAACAACTTCCCTAAGCACGTAGGTAACGAACTGGGAGACGTTGGCGAAGCCCGTGCCCTCTATGAGTTTCTTTATCCTATTGTATAGCGTCACGGGTATTGAGACCGTGGTGTAGCGGCTCCTACTGCTTTTCCTCCCTTCCTCCGGCAAGTGAGCACCCGGGAATAAGTCGCGGTAGCAATTAAATATAATTACCCGTAATTAATTGAAGCAGGAAGTTGCCCTTAAAAACAAACGTGTTACCTGACCACGCGCCCTCACAGGTATCCTAAAGACCTAAGTCTCTCCTTAACCTTCTCCTCCTCTTCCTTAGTGTAGCCAGTACTGGCTTCCTCCTCAGTTGAGAGTACCTCATTAATAACGAACTCAACGAATTCCCTTACTGAGGAGAACCCCCCGTTCTCCTCAATGTACTTCTTCACTTTCTCGTAGAGCTCCCTCGATATCTCGATGCTTACGGTTTCCTCTCCCATCTTACTGACCCTCAATCTAATGAGGGGTTGTTCCCCAATAAGAGTGTTTGCGTGAACGTACAGTATGGCTCGAGGGTGTTCGTATTCCTTACAACATGGCGAGCGCCTTCACGAGCACGGCTAAGGCCAGGAAAGTCATGCCTGCCGCTATGACCCTCCTTAAGGTCGTGTTTGGCGCGACCTTAACGGTCTTAGCCACTAGCGGCGCGCTCAGCACCGTTCCGGCGGTCATCGGTACTATGAGTGCTGGGTTAAGTAGCCCGGCAAACCCATACAAGGTAACAGCCGTTACCTCAGTTATGAATTCTGCCATGGACGTGACGGCAACAGCCGACTTCGGATTGATCCCAAGTATTAGTTGCCCGGTAGTCACTACGGGGCCGTACCCACCGCCGGTTAATCCCTTGTTAAAGCTTGCGATAACGGCTATGAGGAAAAGCTTCTTGGTCGAGTACTTAACCCTGACCCTCCTGCTCAACACGACCAGCACGCTCATGGATAGCATTAGGATAGCTACGTATGCCTTAAGTAAGTTTGCTGGCATGCGTAGCATGAGGAACACGGCAGCGAACGGGCCCACTATCCCTGAAACCCCTAATATCATGGCCCGCCTTGACTCCTCACCTCCCGGCCTTAGGTCAGCGTTCCCAAACCTATGATGCATGAGGGAGAGCACAGAGTTCCCCACCAACTGTGAAACAACTACTGAGGAAACAGCATCGTGCGGGTTAACCCCTAAAAGTATGAGTACTGGCGTCAAGATCGTTCCGTACCCCATCCCTATGACGCCGCTGACGTACTGCGTCGTCAGCGCTAAGGCGATTAGGGTTGCTGTCCACGCTAGCGATGCTGGCTCTAGCACGTTCTTTCCCCTAATGATCTATAATTATAACTAATTAAAAATAATTACTCTTAATGTCATGGAAAACCCTCGAGTATGTGTCTGAAGAGGCAATCAAGAAAACATACTCTGACTTAAACCTCAATTCCATACTTCCTAAGCAGGTTAAGTACGGCCTCCTTATTCTTCTCAGGCGGGTCGCGCTCAGTATCTATCACTAGGTCGGGGTTCTCCGGCGGCTCATACGGGTCACTTATGCCTGTGAAGTGCTGTATCTCACCCCTCAACGCCTTCTTGTACAATCCCTTCGGATCCCTCCTAATGCATTCCTCGACACTACACTTAACCCAGATCTCCAGGAAGGGGACCTCCTCAACTATGATGTCCCTGATCTTCTTCCTCACGTCCCTGTAGGGTGACACGAAGCTACATAGGACTATCACGCCGTTCCTCGCTAGTAGCCTCGCTATCCACGCGACCCTAAGGAGGTGGCGTTCCCTTTCCTCCTTCGTGAAGCCTGCCCCGACATTTATTGTTTTCCTGACCCAGTCCCCGTCCAGGAGCTCCACTCTGTACCCCGCCTTGCTTAATTCCTCCTTGACCAAGGAGGCCACAGTCGTCTTACCGCTTGCAGGGAGGCCCGTGAACCACGCGACCAAGCCTTTCTCTAAGCACTTCATGGTTACCGACCCTAACCTACTTAGACGCTTTACTTAAAAGAATGAGGTTCCCGCCAACGTTAATTTGGGTCGAGTAACCACCTCTTGAGGAGTTCGGTATTGAGTGTAAGCAATCGTGACCCGGTGGATGCGGTCGTTAGTGGTGAGGCGTGGATAGCTGTTTACGGCATGGGGTACGTTGGTAGGGCGTTAACCGCCGCTTTCCTCAGACGCGGTCTTAATGTAATTGGTGTCGATATCGATGAGGGTAAGCTAAGCGATATTCGGGAGAGTCGCGTGAAGTTCTTCGAGACAGAGGTCAGGGAAGCCATTGTTAAGGGCCTCAAAACGGGTGCCTTGAAATTAATGAGTGACGCTGTCAAGGCGTCCCGCCAATCAAAGATCAAGGTAGTTACGGTCCCCATACACTTCGACCGGAACCGCAAGACCGTGAGGCTCAACGCATTCGTCGACGCACTAACCTCCATAGGTGAGGGGCTAAGCACCGGAGACCTAGTAGTGATCGAGTCCAGCGCGCCGCCAGGCACCACCGAGCATGTCGCTAAACCCGTCCTAGAATCCACGAGCGGGTTAAGAGCCGAGGAGGACTTCCTCCTCGCCTACAGCCCGGAACGCGTCTACGTCGGCAGAGCTTTAAGAGACCTTGAGGAAAACTACCCCAAGATCGTGGCCGGGGTAGGCCCACGTAGCCTCGACGCCGTGACACGCCTCTACTCACTAGTCGCCCGTAAGGGTGTCGTGAGGCTCTCCTCAACAACCGCAGCAGAGTTCGAGAAGCTTGCTGAGGGAGTGTATAGGGACGTAGTGATAGCGCTTTCCAACGAGCTCGCCTTAGTGGCTCAGGCGTTAGGCGTTAACTACTACGAGGTTAGGGAGGCAACCAACACACAGCCTTACTGCCACCTACTCCTGCCCGGACCAGGCGTGGGCGGGCCGTGCATACCCTCGTACCCCTACTTCCTAATGAGTGAGGCGGTAAGGGCCGGGGTCTCGACGGAGTTAACGAAGCTTGCGAGGATCATTAACGAGTCAATGCCATCGACCGTCGCTGAACTAGCTCACAAGCTACTTACTAAGCACAGACTAAAGCCTAAGGACGTGCGGGTAGCTGTTCTCGGCGACGCCTTCAGAGAAGACATTGACGACCCCCGCCTATCACCGACGCATGACGTAATTTCCGCCCTCCTCAGTAAGGGATATAGAAACATCATCGTGCATGACCCGCTCGTAACTAAGGATGACTACCTAAGCGGGTTAGGTGTGGGCTTAACCAACAACCTGCGTGAAGCCCTCAAGGACTCGTTGCTTGTGATCGTGTGTGTTAGGCACACGGCCTACAGGGGGCTTAAGGTATCTACCATCATCGAGCTGTCTGGGTGTGAGCCACTGATCGTTGACGCTGTTAACGTGCTTCACGACGACGTAAGCTACGGCGTTAAGGGCAGGTTACTTACATTGGGTGTCGACGGCCTCGAGAAGAGTCCTTAACCCCTCAATAAGCCCTACCCTGGGCTCCCACCCCAACACCTTCCTAGCCTTCTCTATTGACGCGACGCTGTGCCTTATGTCGCCCTTCCTAGGCGGGGCGTACTTAACCGGGACTTCCTTCTCCGCCACGCCCATCACCAACTTAGCCAGCTCGTTGATAGTGGTTCTCGTCCCCGTCCCTATGTTTAGGGTCACGCACGCTTCAGTAGCAGTTAGTGCTTTAATCACGGCCTCCGCCACGTCCTCAACATGTATAAAGTCCCGGCTCTGCTCACCGTCACCGTATATCACTATTTCCTTCCCGCCCGTTACTGCGTGGATGAACTTCGTTATGACCCCGGAGTAAGGGCTTGAAGGGTTCTGCCCCGGCCCGTACACGTTGAATAAACGTAGAGTAACGTACTCAGGTTTCCCCAAGCTACCCATTAGACTCTCGAGGACGAGCTCACCCGCGAGCTTCGAAGCCCCGTAAGGCGATATTGGCTTCGTCGGGTGTCCCTCATCCACGGGCAAGTACTTCGGGACACCATATACCGCAGCCGAACTCAGGTAGATCACCCTCCTCACGTCAGCACTGATCGCTGCCCTAGCCACCGCGGCAGTCCCTTCCGCGTTGACGTGCATGTACGTGTGCGGCTCCTCGACGCTCTCAGCAACATCTATTAGCGCGGCCGCATGCACTACAGCGTCGGGCCTTAAGCGCCTTAGGGCTTCATGAATCGTGGCGTAGTCCGTTATGTCTGCCTTAAGCAGGTTCACGTTAAGTTGCTTGAGCGTCGCTAGCCCCCTTGGGGAGGGTCTTGAAAGATTGTCTACGACGGTTACTTCATGACCTTGCCTCACTAACTTCGCGACTATGTGGTGCCCTATAAATCCAGCACCGCCAGTGACGACTACCCTCACTCCACATTACCTCTCAAGGAGCGCTAAGTGCTTCTTAGGTATCCTCACTTCCTTCCCGCAGTGCCCGCACCTAAACGCCACCACCTCCTCATCCTCCTTAACAGGCTTGCTAAGGTCTAGAGGCCTACCGCAGTAGCACACAAAACCCCTAACGCGTGCTGGGTTACCGTAAACTAGGGCATGCGGAGGCACGTCCTTAGTGACGACCGCCCCAGCACCGACCATCGCGTACTCCCCTATAGTCACGCCGCACACTATAGTAGCATTCGCACCTATGGACGCACCCTTCTTAATTAGGGTCGGCACGACCTCCCAATCCTCGTTGAAGGACCTCGGGTACAAGTCGTTCGTGAGGGTGGCGTGCGGGCCTAGGAAGACATCGTCCTCAA
>JAMOOZ010000024.1 GCA_027064885.1 Desulfurococcales archaeon | reverse complement strand
TATATTAAAAATCTAAATCTTTTCTAAAGTTAAGTAATGTTTAGATGATAGTTTAATACTCCTCGCATTTAACTTGGAAGTAGTTTCGTGAGTGTCCGCATGAAGGGCATTTCTCCGGTGGTTCCTCGCCGTAATGAACATAACCGCATTTTCTGCAGACCCACCATACCTTCCGTTGTTTTCTGAAGATGGTTCCTTTCTCTAGTTCCTCTAGCAATTTCTTAAAGCGCTCCTCATGGTGTTGCTCGGCCTTAGCTATAGCTCGTAGCCTCGCAGCTATTAATGGGTATCCTTCCTCTTCCGCTATGCTAGCATACTCGGGGTACATTTTCGTGTACTCGAAGTTCTCGCCTGCGATAGCGGCTTTCAGGTTCTCTACAGTGTTGCCTAGTGCTAACGGCGCCACGGCCTCAACTGTTAATGATTCTACGTTTAATCCCAACGACTTACTTAGCTCTAGCGCCAGTTCATAGAGGGTCTCAGCGTGTTCCTTCTCGTTTTCAGCGGTTAATGTGAAGATCTCGGCTACTTGTTCATATCCTTCCTTCCTGGCTTTACTTGCGTAGAACGTGTACCTATTCCTGGCTTGGCTTTCACCTATGAATGCCTTGATAAGGTTCTCGAGTGTTTTAGGTTTAGGGTTACTCAATGCTTAATCACGTTCTAGAAAACACGTTTCGTAGTAATAAGTGCGGTGTTCATGCCTAAAACTAACCTTTCACCAGCTTAGTTAGGGTTTCCTCGAAGGGCTTTCTGGCTATGCCTTTCTCCGTTATTATTCCCTCAACGAGTTCCGGAGGTGTTATGTCGAAGGCAGGGTTGAGGACAGGAACATCTGGGACAGTTATCAGTAGCTTGCCAAGAACCCTCCTTACCTCGTCCGGATTCCTCTCCTCTATCACGACCTTCTCGACGGGGGTCTCTAGGTCCACGGTTGATATGGGTGCTGCTGAGTAGAAGGGAACGCCGTGCCTGTTAGCTAGCACGGCTATAGTGTAGGTCCCGATCTTGTTAATCACATGCCCCGTCCTCAGAACCCTGTCCGCGCCGACAATGACCTTATTGACTAACCCTTTACTCATGACGTACCCGACCATGTTATCCGTTATTAAGGTGACCGGTATTCCCTCCTTAACTAGTTCCCAGACAGTTAGGCGGGCGCCCTGTAGTACGGGCCGTGTTTCCGTGGCTATTACCTTGATTTTCTTCCCTGATTCCCATGCAGCCCTTATTACGCCTAGCGCGGTTCCGTAACCTGCGGTAGCTAATGCTCCTGCGTTGCAGTGTGTTAGGATTGTGTCGCCGTCCTCTATGATCTCATTACCTACTCTCCCTATGGCTTTATTGACCTTTACGTCCTCCTCGAAGATCCGCACCGCCTCTTTAATTATGGCTCTCCTTAACTCCTCAGTATCGCTGTAATCCTCCTCAAGCACCCTTCCCATGCGGTTTAAGGCCCAGAACAGATTCACCGCGGTAGGCCTCGTCCTACTTAGCCTTTCTAAAGCCCTTCGGATGTCCCCCTTAAGCCCTTCAACGTCCCTAGCCCCAGAGTATAGAGCTGCCAACGCAACGCCGAAGGCGGCGGCAACGCCTATAGCTGGCGCGCCACGAATCTCCATTCGCTCAATAGCTATTGCGACACGTTCGTAATCCTTTGTCTCAATATATTCCTCTTCCCAAGGAATTTTCAGCGTGTTTATCCACCTTACCTTATCACCTAGCCACTCAACAGGGTGTAACTCGGTCAAAATCAGCACCTTGGAGTAAACGTTGATTTAGAATAAATTAGTTTATGTGTAGGGTTCGAGGTCGATGATTAGGCGGGTAGTAAAGGTGAGGGGAAGCAAGGAAGGAAAGCTACTAGTAAGTGAGGGTGAGGTCTTATTAAGCAAGCTGGATTTGGGGCATAAGTCTGTCCTGAAGGGTGTGTGGGTGCTTGACGTTGCTGAAGCGGCTTACCTAATATTCACTGGGGCCGTTCAACTAGAGGATGAGGAAGGCCCGCTGGACCTAGCTAAATTATTTGCTAAGTACTCAAGAAGCAAATACGACTGGATACGCTTCGTGGTACTACTAAACCTCAGGGAGCGAGGGAGGAGGGCCAAGGTAGGTTTCGGCGTTAACGACATCATCTACGGTAAAGGTAATGACAAGACAATGGTCTTTGTGATCGAGGAGAACTCACCGCTCAGGGCAGGCGCGCTCATAGAGTGGACTAGGGACGCAATAATGAAGGGGTACGAACCAGTGATAGCAGTGGTTGACGCACACGGCGACGTAACTTATTACTCCACGCGAGTCCTTAAGGTAAGCGACCTCGGGGAGGTGGTCAAGAGTGCCTAAAATAAGGCTCGAACCTGTTCGAGGAATGCGCGACATAATACCCGAGGAGTCAACAGAGATACTCTGGCTTGAGAGGAAGTTTGCTGAGGTGGCGGAGCTCTACGGGTATGAGCCCGTAATAGCGCCCACGGTTGAACTCTTTAGCTTATTCGAGGCAAAGTCCGGTCCTGAAATCAAGAGAAGTATGTACGTATTCAGAGACAAGGCAGACCGGACAGTATGCCTCAGGCCTGAGTTCACGGCTAGCATGGCTCGCATATATCTTAGGAGGCTTCAAACACTGCCTAAGCCAGTGAAGATATTCTACTTAGGGTCGGCGTTCAGATATGAGGAACCCCAGCGAGGTAGGTATAGGGAGTTCATCCAGGCAGGGGTAGAGTACTTGGGTGAGGAGGGTGTTGCGGCGGACATAGAGTTGCTACTACTGATAAGGGACTACTTGCGCGAGATAAGGTTCGTGGACTACAGCATTAAGCTCGGCCACATGGGTCTCTTCAGAGACCTGTTCAACATGTGGGGTATTCCGGAGGACGTACAAGATGAAATAATACATTATATTGATAAGAAGGAGTTAGAGAAGGCAACTACGTTATTGAGCGAATACCCTAAGGCGAAGCCGGAAGTAATTAATGAACTATCAAAATGCAAAGGTAATGATCCTCAGAAACTTATCTCATGTGCAGAGAGCGCGGGTCTTCCGGAGGAGGTGATGAAGCATGTGGAGCTGCTGGCGCACGTTATCAAAGTAACTCAATCACTCGGTATTCCAGAGGTTTATGCTGACTTAGGTTTCGCCAGGGGACTAGCTTACTATACTGGCCTAATCTTTGAGATCATGCCCAAGAAGGCGCTAAGCCTAAGTGTTGGAGGCGGTGGCAGATACGATACGCTAGTGTCGCTTTACGGAGGACCCGCGACCCCAGCAACAGGATTTGCTTTAGGTATGGACAGAATTCACCTAACGCTCAAGGAATCCGGGTGGTCCTTGCCTGAGCGGAAAATTAAGGTAATGCTAGTGTCCTTAGAGAGCAACATATACGATTACGTGGATCGCGTGGCCGCAACCCTTAGATCCTCCGGAGTCATTGTTAACGTGTTTCCAAGACCTAAGCTCTCCTCTGCTTTAAGGGTGGCGTCTGAGAAAGGGTATGACTACGCGGTAATAATTGGGCGTAAGGAAATTGAGGGCGGTTACGTGACGCTGAAGAACCTTCGGGAAAGGAAGCAGAAAATAGTTGCTGTAGAGGAACTCACTAAAGAGGTGATTACTATTGAGTAAGTTACCGCAAGTCAAGGACGCGTTCGTAAGGCCGGACATGACAGTGAAGGAACTTGTGGAGTACTATGGGGAAATCCACGGCTTCACGGCAGGGGACATTCACCGTGCAGTGCAGATACTTAAGGAAGGTGTAAAGGAAGCCGATCTACGCTTCCTCTCATTCACAGGCAACATCGTCGCGACAGGTCTTAGAGGTGTCTTAGCCCAGTTAATAGATGCGAAGCTCTTCGACATTGTTGTAACTACCTGTGGGACGCTGGACCATGACATAGCTAAGTCTATGGGCGGGAGTTACCTTAAGGGGTTCTTCGAAGCGGATGATGCGGAGCTCAAGAAGGAGGGGTATCACAGGCTAGGAAACATATTCATACCATTTGAGTCCTACGGGTTAACCGTGGAGCAATTTGTTAGTAAGTTAGTGCCGGAACTTACTAAGATGAAGCTAGAGTGGGGTGTTAGGGAGCTTATGGAGGAGGTTGGCAAGAAATTAGCCAACGATAAGCACTCAATACTTGGGGCAGCGTACCGTTCCGGTACTAGGGTGTACGTGCCAGGCATAGTTGATGGGGCCTTCGGAACGAATCTCTTCATTCAGTCGCAATTCACGGGACTTAAGATAAACTTATTTAAGGATATGCAGGAACTCTCTGACGCAATCTTCTCATCTAAGAAAAGCATGGCGCTATGCTTAGGCGGCGGGATAAGCAAGCACCACACGATATGGTGGAATCAATTTAAGGAAGGTTTAGACTATTCCGTCTACATAACTACGGCAGTGGAGTGGGACGGGAGCCTAAGCGGGGCTAAGACTAGGGAAGCGATAACGTGGGGTAAGTTGAAGCCTGAAGGGAAACATGTAACTCTTTATGGAGATGTTACGGTGCTCCTACCGATAATTGCGGCGTGCCTGTTATGACAGCCGAAATAATAATCTTCACCCTGCTGATGGCTTAAAAGCATTTTTGCCCTTAACAATTCAGGTGGTGTGAGGGTGGCATCTGAAGCTACTGCTGAGAAGTTCAGGGCGCTGACTCCCTCTGAGTTTTTCTACAGGAATAGGGAGTTAGCGGGATTTAGTAACCCCGCGAGGGCCTTATACCAGTCGGTAAGGGAGTTAGTTGAGAATGCATTGGACGCCACCGACCCTCATCACATACACCCAACGATAAAGGTGATCCTACAGAAAGTCGGTGGCGAGAGAGACAACATATTCAGCATAAGTGTTGAGGATAACGGCATAGGAATACCCTCCACTCAAGTACCCAGGGCATTTGGCCAGCTCCTCTACAGTTCGAAGTACGTTCTTAGACAGACTCGGGGAATGTTCGGACTCGGCGCTAAGATGGCCGTACTCTACGGTCAAATGACTACAGGCAAGTCTGTTGAGGTACTAACCTCTACAATAACTGCTAAGAACATATACTACTTCAACATAGCGATAGATGTTAAAACAAACACCCCGATAATTCACGAGAAGGGCGTCTATAGGAAGAATAACGGATGGCATGGAACGGTAGTTAAGCTTTACCTGGAGGGTGATTGGACTCGATCGAAATCCAAGATCTACGAGTACCTTAAACGAACCGCTATAATTGCGCCATACGCGGAAATAGTCTTCGAGGACCCGGATGGAACAATAACTTATTTCGAGCGAAGCACCCGTAAAATGCCTCCCCCACCAAGGGAAGTGAAGCCTCATCCAAAGGGCGTGGATATAGAAATGATGAAGATGATGTTGAAAGCAACGAAAGCTAAGACACTCCTAGAATTCCTCATAAAGGAGTTCCAAAGCATAGGTGAGGTAACCGCAAGGAGGCTAATAGAGAACGCTGGACTACTTCCTACCATGAAACCGCGTGAGCTAAGTACGAAGGATGTTGAGAGGCTTGTTCGGATAATCAAAAGCGACACTAAGATAAAGCCACCAAGCGCTAATCACCTTTCCTACGTGGGGGAGGAGATAATTAAAGTTGGTCTAAAGGCGATCTTAAAGCCTGAATTTGTGACTGCGGTCACTCGCAGACCCTCAGTGTATGAAGGTCACGCATTCATAGTTGAGGCTGGGCTGGCCTACGGCGGTGAGATACAGCCCGAAGATCGCCCAGTCCTCTACAGGTATGCCAACAAGATACCATTGCTCTATGACGAAGGCGCCGACGTAGCTAGGAAGGTCGTAGATAGGATCGACTGGAGTCACTACGGCGTGACGTTCCCGGCACCGCTCGTTATACTAGTGCACATATGTAGTACTAAGGTACCCTACAAGGGCGTGGGTAAGGAGTCAGTAGCTGACGTGCCGGAGGTCGAGCATGAAATAGAGTTAGCCGTAAGGGAAGTCGCTCGCAGGCTAAAGCGCTACCTCTCAAAGAAGAGGCGAGAAAGGGAGGAGGCTGAAAGGGCAGTGGCGATCGCTAAGTACATACCCGACGTTGCAAGGGGATTAGCCAAGATCGTCGGTAGTGTAAAGGAGGAGATGATTGAGAAGGAACTCCTAAAGATGCTCAACATGAAGCTAAAGTCATTCAAGATTAATTCGGTGTCAGACGTAGTGGTAGGTATTGAGTGAGGGGTGAATGCAGTGTCCTACATGTCCGCAGTAGACGTCAAGGCCCGGAAAAAGGCTCTTAGGAAAATAGAGAGGGCGTTCTCAAAATTAGTTAAGGACATTCTTTCGGGGAAGACACCAACACTCGTGATAAGGAAGAGAACTCTAGCTAACACAGTATTCGATGCTGAGAAGGGATTGCTTCGAATCGGTAACGCCACACTGAAAAGGTCGTTCTTGAATGCTGGTGAAGCCAAGAAATTCATGCAAACAGTCTTGATCGCTAGCATAATACATGAGGCTCTGAAGAATAATGAGTACCCAACAATCAGGGATCTCTACTACAGAGGCAAGCATACCATAAGGTTCAGGGACTTAGCCACCAGCAGGATAAGAGAGGAGAACACTTGGGACGAACAGAAGGAATCTGACTCAGTAATACGAGATCTCGAAGTACTCATAGACATGTTGCGTGAAGAGATGTTGATATTAAGCAAAGAGAAGGGCAAGGTAGTAGGCGATATGAGGATAAAGTCCGGCGACGACATAATAGACTTAAGCAGGATGGGTCATGGGGCCTACTCCATAGAACCTACGCCTGACTTCATAGAGTTCAAGGACGTCAACGCGGAGTTCGTACTAGTTATAGAGAAGGACGCTGTGTTCCAACAGCTCCATAGAGCTGGTTTCTGGAAGAAGTATAAGGCGTTACTGATAACGAGCGCTGGTCAGCCGGACCGTGCCACACGAAGGTTCGTTAGGAGACTTAGCGACGAATTGGGTCTACCTATCTACATACTTACCGACGCTGACCCGTATGGATGGTATATATACAGTGTATTCAAGGTTGGTTCAATAACCTTATCATACGAAAGTGAGCGGCTAGCTACACCATCAGCACGGTTCTTAGGAGTTTCTATGATCGACATATTTGGGAGCAATAAGCTAAAGAGGAAACCCTACCTCACGGAAGCTGAACGCAAGAACTACATAATCAAGGCAACAGACACCGACATAAAGAGGGCTAAGGAGCTGAAATCATATGAGTGGTTTAGAACGAAGCGCTGGCTAGAGGAGATAAACATATTCCTTAAGAAGAAAGCTAAGCTCGAAATCGAAGCCTTAACAAGTAAAGGATTAAGGTTCCTCATGGACACATACATACCGGAGAAAATAGAGACAGGGGATTGGATTGCGTAACATGCCAGTAGAAGTTACTCAGGAATTAAAGGCAATATTACCAAGCATTAATGCCCGTATAGATCAAACGCTTCTTAAGTACGATAGGTCTTGGAAGGACTACGAAAAATTTGTTGAGGAATCCGATCCGTACGGATTCAGAAGCCTAGTAGTACCTCCAGTAATGGTGCAGTTCGTAGCCAGCATTGCCAAGACACCTGTAGCTGGTGTCGCAGGCTTTCCCCACGGTTACGTGCCCGTTGAGCCCAAGTTAAAAGAAATAGATGCGATAGCAGAGGGTGGCGGAAAGGAAGTTGATGTAGTTATTAACGTGATAAACGTCAAATCTGGTAAGATTGATGCTCTGAAGAAGGAGTTAGAGAGTGTTGTGAGCCATGCCCATGAACTCGGCTTGGGCATAAAGGTAATAGTAGAGACGAGCGCCTTGAACGATGAGGAATTAAGAGCAGTTGCATTAGCTGTGGCGGAATCTGGTGCTGACTTCATAAAAACAAACACAGGGTACGGCGCTCGAGGAGCATCGTTAAGGGACGTTGTCCTACTGCGGAGATTCGTTGGGGGTAGGATTAGGGTCAAGGCTTCCGGAGGAATAAGGAATGCTGTGGACGCAGGGATGTTTATCCTTGTCGGTGCGGATGTAATAGGTACGTCATCTGGGATAAAGATTGTAGAGGACGCGAAGAGAATCCTAGAGTTACTTTGAGTTTTAATTCATGGTGTAACAAGCTTGAGAGTTACGTAACGTGTTAGGTCTGTTAACGTTACAATACCTCTAATGATATCTTCCTCCATGATTAACACACCACGTATGTTCTTTTCTATCATAAGCCTAGCTGCTCTACCGACGCTCTCGGAAGGGCTTACTGCTGGGACGAGGGGACGCATGATGTCACCAACTCTAACGCGTCTTAGGAAATCTTTGTCGCCACTGTCGGCAAACTCATCAATAATATCTACAAGCGTGTTTACGAGTTCAGTTAGCGTAACTATGCCTACTGCCTCGTTATTAGACGGGTTAATCACCGGTAAGGTTGACAGTCCGTTGTCTATCATGAGCCTCCTTACCATAATGAGTGAGTCTGTCTCTGAAACCTTAGTGACTGAGGATGTCATGATCTCCGTTATTGGTGTTTTGTCCTCGTAAAGTAACTTGGCGATATCCCACTTACTAAATAATGCAACGATCTTTCCTTCCTTCTCTGCAGGAATACTACTGATATTATTCTCAAGCATTACACGAGCTGCTTTCGCCACGCTGGTGTCGTAGGGCAACTTGATTAGCGGATAGCTCATAACTGATGAAACATGTAGTGTCGAAACAGGCATTCTCATGCTCTTTGTTGAGCCGATCTTAGATACGATGTCTTTCAGAGTGACCATGCCTTCGGCTCCATGTTCCCCGTAGACCACAGCTCTATCGACTTCATTCTTCCGTAGCGCTTTGATTAAGTTATAGAGTGAATCGTTCTTATGCACACGCAGGAAGTCCTTAGTACCTACCTCGGAAATCGTTATGAGGTCTATCGCCATCGATTACATCCTCCTGATGGCTTGAATAATATGTTTCTTAGTAAGTATACCTACTAAATAATCATGTTCATCAACAACCGGTAACGTTCCTATGCCATTCTTTACCATAACGTCGGCAGCATGCGCTAAGTCTTCATTCGGCCTGATCGTGATCGGGTCGGGAGTCATGATGTCTCCGGCTAGTGGTAATGTATATATACGTATAACTCCCTCAAAGCCCCTTCCAGTGATTCCAGAGCGCTTGTAGTACTTAACTCGCTTACGTGTTACGCTTTCCATGTTAAGGAACATTATGTCGGACTTCGTTATGACTCCCACGGGTTTATTGCCCTCAGTGACTACAACCTTACCTAGACGGGTCTCGTTCATGAGGTCTATGACGTAGTAAAGGTTGTGTGTCTTCTGAACTGTTGGGACCTTCGGTTCCATGAAGTCGTTTACCTTTGCCTTTCCATGATACCTTTCGGCATATGCCCTGATTAGGTCGGCCTTAGTTATTATGCCTACAGGTTTCCGTGACTTCTCTATAACAAGTAATGAGCCTATATTCCTTCGCAACATTGCTTGGGCTGCTGCCTTAATGGTTCTGCCGGGCTGTATTGCGTACACTGGGTAGGACATGATTTCGTATGCCATGATGTTGGATAATGGTTTAATGTAGCGCTTCCTATTATAGACTATCCTGACGAAGTCGCTTTTGCTTATTATTCCAGAAACGTTTCCGTTGTTGTCCGTAATTACAATCTTGCCTATGCGGTGCCGCATCATTAGGTTCCTTATGTGAGCTAGGTTGTCGTTCTTATACGCGGTTATTACGGGACTACTCATGTAAGTGACTACACGAGGCGGCATGATCTACACCTCCGTTAACCCGCTACTGTGCCGTAAAGGATGTCCCTTGCCGTAATTATTCCTTTTAGCTGACCTCCTTGAATCACTAGTAACGACCCCACTCTCTTCACGTTCATTATCGATGCGGCCTCACCTATGTCGGCCACTGGGCTTATGGTTAGGACGTCGGTACGCATGACGTCAGAGACAGGGAGGTTAAGTAGCTCATCTATGGTCTTTTGCTTTAGTGTCGTGAACACCTTATGGCTACCTATGAACCCTGTTATGTCCTTACATGACAGCATGCCCGCCACGACACCGTCTTTAACTACTGGTAACCTCCTCACGCCAGTATTTACCATGGTCTTCATGGCTTTACCAAGGTTCGTGTCTACCGTTACATAGATTACGTTCTCGGTCATCACATTTTTTACTAGGACCCCTGTTACCTTGCCTGTTAAGTATCTTATCAACGACCTCTCCGTTATGAGACCAACGTACTTCCCTTCTTTATCAGTTACGGGTACCGCGCCAATACCGTACTTTATCATGACCTCTAGTAATTGAGGTAACGTCATGTCTGTTGAAACTGTGATTGGATTATTCCTCATTACGTTATCTACGGACACATCTAGCGCGTCGTAAATGGAGTTCAGGTTACGGCTAAGTATTATATTGTAGCGAGGCCCCCCACCTAGGTAGTCGATTATATCCATCCCTGTAACTACACCGCTCACAATGTTCTTGGACGACAATATTGGTACCATCCTGTATCCTGACTCATACATGAGCTCCGTAATCCTCAGAATGGGGGACTCTTCAGAGGCGACAGGCACGTCCCGCATTATTACTGGCTGAAGTTCGGATGGTTTCTTATGTATTCTGTCGTTGAAGTTTGGGGTTCCGTCGCTACGTAACCAACGATTTCTTTCACGTATCCTCCTATATACGTAAACCTTAACCAACCCTCTCAAACCTCCAAACAACTTTATTTGAGGTAGGCCGAGCATGCGTCGCCTCTGTCTATGATTCCTATTAATTGTCCCTTGTCGTTAACCACGGGCACGCGTCCAATATCGTTTCTAACTAATATCATTGCTACCTCCACGAGCTTAGTGTAGGGCTTCACAGTTATTGGAGGGGATCTCATGGCTTCGCTGACTTTCGCCCCATGTCTGGGGCCGGACTCAGACTCCAGCTCTATTCTAGTATATCCTTTGCGAAGCAGGTCATGTTGCGTTATGATTCCCACGACGTACATGTCCTTACGCCTGACTACCGGGAACCCACTGTAGTTGAGTTTAACCATTTTCCTCCAGAGTTTACTTATGAAGTCGTCTGGGTACACGTATTCTACGTCAGTAGTCATAATGTTCTCGGCCTTTAGGTTGTGCTTAGGGTGATCCCTGTTAAGTACTTCCTTAAGGTAAGACGTTAATGATAGGACGCCGACGTACTTATTCGAGGGTTCCTTGGTGACTGGAACGAACCACTCGTCAAGCTCTATCATCACCCTAAAAGCTCGTTCACCATCCTCGTCCGGCTTAAACACTAGTCTAGGATTATCCATTACGTCCTTCACTAGCGCGTTTGACCTAGTGGAAGAGAGGGCAAGCACCTCCTTCCTCTCAATTATTCCTACAAGCACGCCTGACTTGTCAACGACGGGGAGCATGCGGAGAGCAAGGTCACGCATTAAGGCTCGAGCGTGCGTAAGTAAGTCGTTAGGGGAAATCTTAGGGTAGAAGCGATCTACGAAGGAGAGTACACGCAATTTCACACCATATTATCATCGTTTCCGAGGCATTTATCGTTTAACACCTAATAATACAGTACTCTGATCTATGGAAACTTTTTAAGGATCCTTGACGGCCCGGGTATGAACTTAAGGATGCTCTCAAAGTTTAATCCACTGAGCTTATACGTAGTTTCTTTAAGAGTCGCTAAGAACTTGCTGGCTATCTTTTCTGGAGAGGTTTCTCCTGGTACTAGTACGAAGTACATGAAGGATCTCCTGCGTACTAATTCTTCGGGCCCTGCTATTATGGTATAGTACTTATTCTCGATGATTTCCACGCCTATTGCTAGCCTAAGTGGTACGGCATGTATGTAATTGCGCTTACCGTACACCATGAATGAGCCTGTGGGGAGGTACTGACCAGGAGGCGGGGATTTACTGACTTGCTTTCCCCAAACCCAGTAAGCATCAAGGGCGGCAACGCCTTCGAGCCATGCCTTACTGTAGGAGACGGCGAGCACGGAAACTTCCCTGAGGTCCTCTAGTGGTGGTTGTTTCCCTTTACACTTAATAACAAATACAGGGGCGCCGTGTATGTCTGCGTGGAGGAAGATGTCGTTATCGCTTAGGTACTTCCTAACGACCTTCTCGTTTTGCTGGGCATTCCTCCCCCCTATCGCTAAGAATCCGTTAGACGTTATTATCCAGTGGTAATGTGTGTACCACTCACTTCTAGGAAGTAACGTAATTTTGGATTGCTCTTCCTTAAGGCGAGAGAGCTTCTCACGTAATTTCTTCTTGAGATCCTTTATCGCTTGCTTTGACCTTTCGGCCTTCTTTTCGAGTTTACCGTATTCTTTGCGCATGTTGAAGTACGTGGAACTAATGTCTTGGGTGACACTAAGCGTAATTTCAACACCGTCGATGGTTACGGTGAATGTGCCCTTACGCGGGTCGAAGGAGTTTACGCAGCAAGCGTTCTTGACGAGGCTCCACCCACTCTTCCTGACGGCGTTACGGACACACTCCCAAGTCTTCTCGAGTTTCGGGTAGTTCCTCTCGAAGACAACCAATACCCTCTTTAGATTCTCGGCACGTTCCTCGATGGATTTTAATTCATTAATGGCGTTTTCGATAGTCCTCTTAATCTTCTCAACCTCTGCGTCAACTGGTGAGAGTATCCTTTGTTTCTCAACCTCTGTTTCCAGCCTAGCGAAGTAATCGTCGATAGCTGCATTGAAAGATTCATAACTTAGAATGCGACACGACGCAGGAATGGTGCTCGGCTTAAACGGATGGAACACCACGGGTTTTCCGTTACATTCAATTATTACGGGGTTCGGATTTTCCAGAACCTCAGCTATGAACTTAACGATAACGTCATGTATCCTTATGACATCATTGAGGCTAACAGTATTGGCACGTAACATACGGAGTTCCTCGCTTAACGTCTCATTAACCACCTCGGGAGGAAGACCCAATCCACGTATCAGGGCTGAACCCAGTGAACCTTTTGAGGAGACTAACACCTCGTACCATTTTTCAGGTGTCTCCTCTAGGGGGTTCGGGAGTGATGGAGGATAAGCGTAAGGTTTGCCGGGTCTTATCACTCTATCCTTAACTGTTAAGTCGGCAGTCGATACGACTACTTTCCCCGTACCTTTACTCACTAGCGCTGCTACGCCTCTAGGCATTAACTCCACTATTAAGATACCAGACCGCACACCTCCTCCGTTAACAGTTAGCTCTACAATGCGCTCGAACCCATGCTGACGCACCTCTGCTATGCGGGAGTTCCTTAGGAACCTCCTAAAGATAGGTACGCGTCCACTAAGCCCTTTGTCGCCAACATATTTCGTTACGTTCATTCTCACCCCAGGGTCGATACGTAGGAACAGTAACTTACCATCACTTGTCCTAACCTTTAGAAAGAGCCTGTCTCTGGAGGAGCCTACGGAATAAATGTTATCTATGAAAGAATTCGTGAGAGTTTCTGCTAACTCCTTAGTTAGAACAGCAACGTCCAGCGCTGATAACCTGTTCTTGGTCTTAATACCCGTCATTACTCACCCCTTAAATTAACGCTATCCTTAGGTTGTTCGCACTTAATTATTTGTATAAGTTCGCGCCCGGTCCTTATGACGGTCTCGTAGAAAGGATTGGAATTCCCGTAACACGCTTTTCTCTTCACTCCCTCGCCGCAAACTACTGTGAGAACCATTACTCCTCCGTCCCTACAGAGGCGTAAGGATTTCCTAACAAGCTCGTCTACGGGATCTTTGCATCTGAAGACAGATATTGAGAATATCATATCAGCTATCCCTTCTCGGAAAGGTAAGCTGTTAGCGTCTCCTGCCACAAGGTCCGCTATTATGTCTAAGTTATTTATTCTGTTTTTGGCTATTTCTAGGATATTCAAGCTGATGTCAATTCCTGCATAGTAATACGACCTTGTAGTGAGTAGCTTGTTCAACTCCTTGGCCATTAACGATGTTCCGCATCCAACATCAATTATTACTGGATGTTTCCTGTAGGGAATGTTACCTGAAGCTAGGAGAACATCAAAAATGTGATAATACTTACGTAACTGTTCATCACCGTATAGTTCATCGTAAGAAGGTGCTATGGCGTCATACCAAGTCATAACATTATCTACCTTACTAGAAGAGTTCAGCGCGGAGTTATCCCTCTGATTGAATTTCGCAGTCATGTCAGTAACCTAGCAATTATTTCGTACGTAGCAACCCAAGCTAAGAACTCCAAGGAGTAATATAGAGTTGTGGCTTTCTTCAGACATCCTTGAAGTGCTATTTGCCGACAGAGAACATAGGTTATTGGGAAGTAACTTACGGCGAAAAGTCCAAGTAATAAGGCGTCACCTGCTGGGCTTCCTAGGATGTTATGAATCGGAGATGTAATAATGGCTAGTATGACCCCACACACAACAGCAAGTACGGATTTCCGAATCACTAGCGTGCGCACCGCACGCTCTAGGTCTTCTGAAGTCTCGCTCATTCTGGGTCACCAGACAATGCCACTATGTATTACACTGCCGTAGTAGGCTAACAGCATCCTTTAATTGTTTTAGTACTCTTTTGAGTCCGCTGGTATCATTACAGGCAAGACGAGCGGGTGCTGGTGGTGATGTCAACAGGCGCATATCAGCGCCCTCCCCGATTGGCAGTACCTGCGTGGCTCGTCGACGGCACACAACAAGCGTGGTACCATTATTGGCCTTAAGCAGCCCTCTTCCCTCGTGAGTACTTCTAACGTACTTAACACATATTCTCCTAAGACACCTCTCAATTCTCTTAGGACATCCATGCTTCGGTGTTGCTTCCGTGTAGGGTAAGTTCTCATGCGGTATTATGGCGGCGACAAGTACTTCGCAATATGAAGAGATTTCATCGATCCTGCGAACGAACTCTTTAATTCTTAATAACGTATTCTCGTCTAGATCGCTAAAATGCATGCGTGCATAGAATGAGTCAGATGCAGGATCGGTATGCTTTATTGAAGCATGGTATTCCCTGCAGGTTCTGTAGAGCCTCACAAAACCTTCTTTGGAGACCCCCATTATTTCCATACGCAGGATTACTCGCATCCTCCAACGCCCTCTAAGTAAGTCACAGCATTTCGTATTAGAAGAGGTAGTAGCTTCTTAGGCACATTATAGTAAACCAAGGAACGGTCCCCGTAAACCGTGCTTACTTTAAGTTTGAATATCTCAGAACTATCTACCTCATCAACTAGCCTATTAATGGAGTTGTCATTAAGCCTAACTAATATTGATTTCCCTGAGTCATACCTGTCAGTGTATACCGTGATAACATATGGTGCCTTAGACGTGACGCTGAAACAGTCCTTGAAAAGATCTGAAGCTAATTCAGGTAATTCATCAGCCAATGCCCACCTTTGTTGTCCGTCGAAGGTATCATAGAAGTGAACAACGCGTAGGTTGCCTCTGAATCTCCGCATGGCCTTTAACTTTCGTTCAACGTACTTCTCCGGTAAACCAGTAATTTCCGAGATCTCTGCTACTGTAAGGGCCATTCCACGTAGAGCCTCCGCTATGACGTGCCATGAACCCCCATACCATGGCCTAAGTAGTGGCGCATTAAGTACAAACTTAGCGATAGAGGAGAGCCCACTTAGGTAAGTTAGTTTAACAAGTATTTCACCACGCAGAAACATTTTCACCTTCTCCACGTTGTCTACTCCATCGTCAAATTCCCAGAGTACCTGCCTGATCGCCTCTCTAACTACTAACGGATGTTTTAAGGTAGCGAATGTTGGCAATAGTTCCCTTAACTTCATTTGGAACTGCGGAGAGATCTTCACAGCTTCTTCAATTATGGTGCTAGGCTCTAAAGATAAGCTCTTCATAGTCTTGAGGATTTCCTCAAAGGCTTCAACAGCTATGCCTACTGGAGAAACCCTAAGCTTAACTGTGCCCATACCGCCAGAGAGGGCAATGTATGATAGGACATACCCAAGAAGTTCGAAGAACTTATGTCCCTGTGGACCATGAAGTATGATCATGTCCTCGTACTTTTCTAGGAGCAATTGATTCTCATTTATACAGAACATTCTAGGATCCACGTTATTAGCTGTTCTAGCGTTGTTGAATGAGTGATCGTTACAAGCTTGGCATGCATTACAATCGCAAAGGCACGTAAAGAGGTGTTCTGTTATTAAGTTGCTGTAGCTTAATAGGGCACCACGCCATGAAGGTATTTCGCCCTCACCCTTGGCTGGCCTCACGTTCACAACCCTATGGATTACATCAATACTAACGATGTCCCATACCTTACCTCCAATTTTGATCCTATCCCATGGTCTTAGGTACTTCATTACGTAGGCTGTGTCTAGGCTCCCTATTTCCTTGTCACCTACCTTCACTATGAATTTCTCATCGTTGTTCGGTATTAACGAGAAGAACTTTCTTATATCGCCGCCTGCCCCCTCTTTACTCCATAGTTTATAGAAGTAACCTCCGATGCTTAACCTGCCGTTAGCTATCCTTATGATACCTTTATCCTCAAGTAATTTCACGACTTCCTCAACATCAATGTCCGCGCAAGGCGGTATAGAGTTTATTATTGATCGAAACTCATTTACACTAATTCCTTCCTTGCTTAGTGCACACCCAATTGCCTCCCTAGCCACCACGTCTAAGAAACAAGGTAATTTGGGCGGTGGTTCAAGCGTTCCTCTCTCGGCTAGCGATTTCACCGCTAGTGAAAGTATGTAGTCTAGGTCATTGTCCGTCACGATTATGGCCTCGCTGACTTTACCTACGGCATGACCTGCGCGTCCAGCACGTTGAAGCAACGACGTAACAGATGTTGGGGGTCCAACATGTATTATTCGATCAACGTTACCTACGTCCACACCTAGTTCTAGGGTTTTCGTAGCTACTACAACGTCTATTTCGCCTTCTTTCAGCTTATGCTCTATTTCTTCCTTGCTGCGTCCAGAGATCGAGGAATGATGCACCGCGACTCGTGAGAGGTCACTTAGGTAACTATGTATTCTCTCAGCCAGGCTACGTGAATTGACGAATATTATTATTCTCTCCCCTTTATACTGTGAAATAACTTTCCGTAACGCAGTCTTTAGATCCTGATCCCGTATGACCTTGATGGAGTACTCTTTGCGTCCCCCGACCACCGCCTTAACTTTGCGTTTGGAGGAACCGAGGAAAGGCTTAAGCATACCTAGTGGGTCGGGTATTGTAGCGGATAGGGAAATGACTTGGAAGTCCCCGGATATGCGGCGTAAGCGTTCGAGCAATACTGCTAGCTGAAGCCCTCTCTTCGTGGTGGCTATCTCATGTAGTTCATCTATAACAACCCACCGTACGTTCTTTAAATAACTTCGGATTGTCGGCGACATGTCTAAGTCTATTTCCAGGCTCTCAGGCGTTGTTATCAAGACATGAGGTACTCTCTTGAGCCGTTCTTTTCGCTCCTTAGCTGAAATATCACCATGCTTCCTAGCAACGATGAAGTTGTGGGGTTCGAAGATCCTTTTCAGTCTTCTAGTGAGGTCATTGATTAAAGCTCTAAGAGGCGTTATGTACAGTAATGCTACGGGCTCAGCTCTTTCCTCCAACATTTTTGCTAGAACTGGTATGACGGCAGCCTCAGTCTTACCGCTGCCTGTGGGTGCGGAGATTACTACGTTGCACCCATTAAATATTGCTTCAGACGCCACTACCTGGTGAGGAAATGGGGCTATCCCTAACTCCCCGAAGAGTTTGAGGCACTCCCCCACGGCGTCCTTGCTTACACTATTCTTCCTATCCAACTTCACTAAACCCCCATTCTGAAGAGATAAAATGTTGTTGGAGCAAATAAGGATGTGGTGCCATTAATGACTGAGAAACTGGAGTGTATCGTATGCGGCCGTAAGTTCCCTAGGGGGCAGGGAGTAGTCCTTGTCGTTGCAGGGAAAGAATACACATTTCATAGCAAGCGATGCGCCCTTAAGTTTCTGCGGAGGGTTCTCGAGGAGATTGATGAAGGTATACTTACCAAGGCCTTCAGCAATGTCGCTAAGGAGTTCGCGGAAGAGTTGAAGGAACTGAGGGAGAAAAAGGCGAAGAAGATCGTGTAGCTACGGAGCCGTACCGCAGATTAACATTCAAGAACTCCGCAGACAGATTTATGACGTGGCGGATGATGTGTGTGGCGGTCACGGATTAATGAAGACTTAGGAGCCCCCTGACGCCCTTAACCATTCACTAGCCCGAGGAGCTTTGGTAACGTAACTCCGCGCTGTCCTTGATAACGTCCACTATAAGGTTTCTCAACGGGGTTTAGCGTCTTAGCGAATATTATATGAGCAAATCTCTGGCCTGTATAGACCTTAACAGGGAATGAGGAACCTTGAATCTCTAAGGTTATGTTTCCTTTAAATCCGGCATCAACTATTGTTGGCGGCATCATTAAACCTAGTCTGGCGAACGAGCTTCGGAGTTCCACGAAGGCCATGATATCTGCTGGTAACTCAACGTACTCAAGCGTAGTGAGTAGCACCTTCTCGTGAGGGCGGATTATGAAGGATTCACCTGATTCAATTCTGTAGAACTTTGAGAGGTTCACATTAGGGTTGGCTGTATCAAGCGCTTCCTCCGTAGGGATCAGGCGAGCTATTTGGTTCCCGATCCTAAGGTCAACGCCGTTCTCCCTTACTATAACATTATTGAAGGGCTCTATCACTAATCTTCTACTCCTAATATAAGCGAGCAGGTCGAAATCTGAGAGTATCATTGCAGAGCTTCCCCGCAAGCTTCCTTTAGGAGTTCGGGCATCTCCGGTATCACTTTAGAAGCCTCCTCGACCATTTTTCTTACTAGTTCCCTTATTTCCCACTGAGCCTCACTCCTAAGCCTTAGGCAAGCTATGTGCAAAAGTTCCCTAAGGTTAAGTGTCATGAGTACCCTGGTCTTAACGGCTTGAGGTAAGATGTATCTGGCGTCCTCATACGGGATACCCGAAGAAATAAGTTCATCATACAAGGCGTACGCTTCACTGATGAAATTCCTTACCCTCCTGGAGAACTGTGATGACTTTATAGAGCTAGGTATGACGGGCCCGTCACTCACCTTGGCATACCTCTGGGATTCTTGGGTGTATGAAGCTATTCTATGCCTGACTAATTGATGTGACGTCACCCTGGATATGTCCTCTATGAGGAAAGTGAATACTATATGCTCTTGAACCGACGGAAACTTAATGGACTGTAAAATCCAGTCCCTCACTCTGCTGTCAGGGTATTCCTCAAGGTAATAGTCAGGGTCCTTCTCGTTAAGCTTTCCGCTTGAGACCTTAGCTGCTAGAACAATTAGTCGCCTGGGATCTTTCACTTTCCCCCCAGACCAACTTATTAGTTTAACCTTAACCAATCCTGCCCCTTAGGAGGGTTTCCCCTACGTAATTTCTTATAAGCTGTGACGGCATTGACGCGTAATGAAGACCGTGGCTTTATCCAAGGTAATGAAGTAAGGTTAACTACGGTTTGAAGAGATGCGTGCATTTGGACTCATACTCTTTCCTAAGGTCACGCTTAATTACTTGCCCCCCTGGCTGCTCTTCCCTGAAAGTTACGGCACTGAATCTAAGTAACTCAGACTCGTTATCTAACCAGCAGTCTGGTTGTAGCCCGGCCTTAATACAGGTCTCGGAGAGGAAGGTTTCTTCATCCCAGCAGTACTCTACAGGAACCTCTGGTAGGAGAAGACCGCTGTAGAATCCTTTCCTTATTATTAATCCGTCCCTCCCTATAATGAAGCCCTTAACCCTATCCCTGCCTTGAAGCGGCACTGGCTTTGGATCCGAAAGAACAGAGACTTCAAAGACTATATGCTGAAGCTCATGAGGCCTTACGGGAGGAAAACGTGGGTCTTCGGTTGCAGCTGCTATGGCAGCGTGAATTACGCTATCAACTAGTGGTTCCATAGCTTTAACGTATCCTATACATCCTCGTAATTCTCTCTCGCCCGCAGGTATTATTTTTAGAAGGGTCACGAACGCAGCACCCTTCTTTAAGAGAGTCTCTGGTGTTTCCTGAGGCCTCGAAGGCATCTTCCAGTTCCTAAGGTAGCTTGATACGGCATTTCTCGCGAGCCTTACGATGAATGTACCTTCCTCTAGGCTAAGATCCTCCGGGTTTACGACTTCTTCCACCTCTCCTCACCCTCAGCTCTAGGAGTTTCCTGTTTGCTTTCTCCAAGACAGTGCTTATTGTTTTCCAGTGGTTTCCCTGCCAGTAAACTCGCTTGCATCTGGGACACAACCAGAACTTATCGTACTTTACGGCTACTTCCGGCTTCACTAGAGAAAGTGCTTCAGCCTTGCTGATGCTTACGAGCTTAACGTTACAGTGAGGGCACCTTGTCCTGGAGGCGTTGAACCTCAGGTCAATACCTGACCGGAACGCTATCTCAGCAAGCACGTCCTCTATAGGAGCATGTTCCACAAGTATCGCATCAAGTTTCTTCCTGCGTGCCCTCCTGAAGAGACTTACGTCTCTCGTCAGTATTATCCGACCGTCCTTCTGAGCGATACGCAGAATTTCCCAGTCCTCGTAATTGCGGGAATAAAGGGTATCGTACCCAAGTAGTCTAAGCCACCTAGCTACGTCACCCAGCATTGAGTCGCATATGAACCGCATGCCGCAACATCGTATTGAGTACGTGATTTAAAAGTAAATATTTGTAGCGACAGAAGCTTATAAAGGCGCTCCAAATTAGTTGTGGGGTATAGGCGATGGGTCAGGAGGGGACGAAGATACTGGAACTGGGCATTGGTATTGTGT
>JAMOOZ010000023.1 GCA_027064885.1 Desulfurococcales archaeon | reverse complement strand
CGTGAACGCTCATCCTCACGTGGATTGCAGTAACACCATAGCAGTAGTTCATAACGGTATAATAGAAAATTACGAGGAAATAAGAGCTGAGTTAACTAGGCTGGGTCATCACTTTATCTCCGACACCGATACAGAGGTAATACCTCACCTAATGGAGGAGTTCAAGAGGCAGGGTGCGGGCCCCTACGAAGCCTTTAAGGAAACCGTTTCCCGCCTCAAGGGAGCGTACGCCTTAGCAGTGATAGACGCCAGCACCCCAGACAGGATATACTTTGCCAGGAGCACATCACCCCTAGTGGTAGGATTAGGTAACGGCGCGAACTTCCTAGCCAGCGACATACCGGCCTTTCTCGAGTTCACACGTAAGGTCATAGTACTGAGGGACGGAGAGGTAGGTTACGTAACTGCTGGCGACGTAGTCATAGAACGTCACCGCAGAGTAAGAGGCGATGAAGCGTCATGGGTACCGATCGACTTAGCGGGCAGAATCAGGGTCGTTGAGTGGACTGCTGAGATGGCAATGAAGGGCGGCTACCCCCACTTCATGCTTAAGGAAATTCACGAGCAGCCAAATGCCCTAGCCTCAACCCTCGCTGGCATAGAGGATCAGGTTGCGGACGTGGTTAAGGCCCTAAGCAAGGCGGAATCCGTGGTGATCGTGGGGGCAGGAACTTCTTTCCATGCCTCATACCTAGGTTCCCTACTAATGAGTAACTTGGCTAGGAAGAGGTCCGTAGCAATAATATCGTCCGAGGCGAGATGGCACCTTAAGTCTCTAAGAGAAGGTGATGTAGTGATAGCTGTGAGTCAGTCAGGCGAGACCATAGACACGCTACTGGCAGTTAGGGAAGCCCGGAAAGCAGGGGCCCTAACGATAGCGTTATCCAACGTTGTGGACTCAGCAATACCTCGCGAGTCACACATGGCTATCTACACTAGAGCAGGGCCTGAAATAGGGGTGGCGGCAACGAAGACATTCACTACACAGGTAGTGGTACTCTCCTACCTCGCGATAAAGGTCGCTGAACATGTTGGTGTGATAAGCAATAACAAAGCCAGCGAATACGTAGCAGCATTAAGGAAGGTGCCTGAAACAGCGGCAACGATCATAGCGATGCACGAAGCTAGGGCTAGGGCCGTAGCGAGGAGAATGGCTAAGCGGACGAATGCCTTCTACCTAGGTAGGGGGTACTCGCTCCCAATAGCTATGGAGGGAGCGCTGAAACTTAAAGAAATAGCTTATGTTCATGCCGAGGCCTACCCGGCCGGTGAATCCAAGCATGGCCCGATAGCGCTGGTTGAGGAGAACTTCCCTGTGCTCTTCACAGCTGTTGGTAAGGAGGATGGGGAAATGATCAGGAGTAACATAGAGGAAATGAAGGCTAGGCTAGCATGGACCCTAGCCGTAGCTCCTGAGTCACTGAAAGAGGTGCTGAGGGCTGTTGATATCGCTTTCAGAATGCCTGACCTCCCTGAGGTGGCTGCGGTAGTTGCGTACGTCATACCCTACCAGCTAATAGCGTACTACACGGCTGTGCGTAAGGGCCACGACCCGGACAAGCCCAGAAACTTAGCGAAGACCGTGACGGTTGTTTAGGAGGTGTTAAGGGTGAGAGTCGTAGTACTGGCTGGCGGGTCGGGAAAGGGGCTAGCACCACTAACTGGCGGTAGGCCGAAAGTGCTGCTCAAGGTCTGCGGTGAGGCAGTGATCGAGAGGGTGCTCAGGAACTTAGTCAGTATCGGCGCAAAGAAAGTCACGCTAGTAACTGACAAGCCAGCAGAGTTTGAAGACATAACCGTGCGTTTTGGAAGGCTACTGGAATTCGAGGTGAGGAGGCAGAGCTCGGGAGGAATAGTTGGCGCGATGCTGGAAGCTAAAGAAGAGCTAAGTAATGGGGCACTACTCGTGTATGGCGACACCCTAGTGAGTGCTGAAGCATACGAAATGACTTATGCAGCCGCAACCGAATATGGGGTCCCCACGCTCATGGTGGTTCCCGAGGAAGACGTGAGGTTCTACGGTGCGGTCTTCGTTGACAGTCGAGGATTCATTAAGCGCTTCAAAGAAGCGCCGCGTGAGAGGATAGAGGGTGCCTACGCGTTTGGAGGTATTGCCGTTCTGAACAAGGAATTAGTGGAGCTTATAGAGCGGGACGAAAGTATAGAATCCGCAGTAAACGGTTATGTTGCATCGGGGAACGCTGTGAAGACCGCTCTATGGAGTGACTGGTGGGTTGATGTGGGTTACCCGATAAACCTCCTCGAAGCAATATACTACGTAATGATGGGTTGGGAGACTATGAAGATAGCATCGTCTGCTAAGATAGCGCCAACAGCGGTAATTGAGGGGGCAGTGGTAATCGAGGACGACGTCACAGTAGATCATTACGCCGTCATAAGGGGGCCAGCATACATAGGTCGAGGCGCCCTCATAGGGGCGCACACATTCATCAGGCCCTACACGGACGTGGAGGCAGGAGCGATAGTCAGTAGCTACAGTGAGGTTGCCTGGTCCTTAATCGGAGAAGGAGCAACCATAGGTCGGAACACGTTCCTAGGGTACAGCGTTGTGGGTGAAGGCGCGACCGTTGGGCCTGGAACACTGACTAAGCTAATTACGAAGCCTGAGGAGGTCGGTATCAAGGCGATAAAGGTCGTGAAGCGCAGGAAGGAGTGGTACAAGATAGGGTGTACCGTGCCCGCAGGCTCTAAGGTACCGGAACTTTCCGTCCTTGAGCCTGGCGAGATAGTTGGGGATTGAGAAGAAAGGAGCCCTTGACTCAGTCGAATGGAAGAAAACAAACTCATTTCCTTAGCGTATTGCAGAACTTTATTGATTCAGCCAGCCTAGCTATAACCTCATCGCTAGTCTCTACACCTAAGCTCTCTAGGAATTTCTTGATGTTTTTCTCCGTCATCTCTAATCCTTTAGCAGGCATTAACTCCCTCACAAACTCGCCTAGCTCCCAGGGAAAGAGAATCCACTTCTCTGTCTCAACAACAAGGTAATCGGGCTTTATGATTGACCTCGGCTTATAGTATAGGGCAGCCGTCCTTACTTCAGCTGCGCCTCTCAGGCGAACTTGCTCACTCACGACCTCGAGGGTTCTTCCCGAATCAACGACGTCGTCCACAATAAGTACCTTCCGTCCCCGAATCTCAATTGTTAAAGGCTGAGTTATGACGGGTCTCTCCGCCTGCTCCTCTATCCCTTTGTAGAACTTGACCTCAACAACTCCTATGTCGTTTACTCCTAGTGCGTCAGCAACGATTCTGGCAACTATGTAGCCACCGCGTAGTACACCAACAATTACGTCGGGCATGTATCCGTCTTGAAGGGACATCGAAGCAAGTTTTAACGAACCTACATGAATGTCTTCCCAAGTCGCTACCAGTAACTCCATCCTTCCCACATTCTAGGCTTACATCTGAGTTATAAACTTCTTCCTGCGTGCAGGATAACAACTTAATTTCCTGCCCTGTGAAAAATTCAGGGTGTGTATCACGAAGAGTAAGCTATCAGATATTTTGAAGGACATTAGCTCGGTTGCTGTTATTGGGGCTTCTCCAAAAGCGGGTAAGGTCGGTAACACAGTCCTTCAAAATATACTTTCCTACGGGTTCAGAGGGAAGGTATATCCGGTGAATCCCAGGTACAAGGAAGTACTTGGCCTAGGGGCCTATCCATCGCTAAAGGACTTGCCTGAACCTCCAGATATTGCCGTAATTGCGGTTCCGACAAAGGCTGTTCCGGGCGTAGTAGCGGAAGCCTCAGAAATGGGCGTTGGCCTTACAGTAATTATAACGTCGGGCTTTAAGGAAGCCGGTAACGAGGAAGCGGAAAAAGAGCTGAGAAGGATAGTGAGTTCAGCACCTCGAATGAGGATCCTCGGGCCAAACTCGGCCGGAATCACGGTCTCGAAAGTTAGACTGCATGCAAGTATTGAGGCACCACCCACACCTGGGCGCGTAGGTCTAGCAATGCAAAGTGGTGCTATGGGTGGGGTGGTGATCTCCCGTCTCAAGGAACTCTCATCAGGTATTTCCTTCTTCATGAGCCTCGGAAACATGGCTGACGTTGAAATAAGTGACGTGTTTGAATACGCGCTTGAGGACGATGCAACCGATTCACTAATAGCTTACGTGGAGTGGGTACGCGACGGTAAGGCATTCTTGGAAAAGGGCTCAAAGCTAGCGGCCGTTAAACCCCTATGCATCCTTAAGGGAGGTAGAGGTGAAAGGAGTAGTGAAGCTGTGAGATCCCATACTGGCGGGCTAGCAGGTAATTACACAATATTCAAGGAAGCGGTGCGTAAGATAGGCGCGTACCTAGCCGATGATGTATCAGACTTAGTTGAGGTTGAGGAGGCGCTAAGGCGTGTAGGGCGCCTTAACGGGTCAAGAGTGCTAATAGTGACCAACTCCGGCGGATTAGGCGTGGTGTCAGCGTCTCACATCGAGGAGCATGGCTTAGACCTACCGCCAATACCTCCGAAACTCGCTGAAGGCCTAGCCAAGCAAGCTGGGAAGTCCTTCACTGGCAAAAACCCTATTGACTTCGGCGGTGATGCGAGCGCAGAGCAGGTAGCTAAGGCACTAACATTGAATGACCTGAGCAGGCATTTTGATGTCGCGCTCTTTGTCTACGTACCAACAGCGGCTGAAGGGCCAGAAGAAATGGCTAAGGCGCTGAGAGAACACGTCAACGAGTTCTCCCTTCCCGTAATAGCGTACTTCGACGGCGAGGGAAGCCGTGAAGTCACTATGAAAATCTCAGGTTTACTCCCAGCAGTTACTTCGGCTAGGAACGCCGCTAAAGCGGTATCAGCTCTAGTGAATAGGGGTAAATACCTTAGGTTAAGGGTCACCCATAATAGTAGCTGATGAATATCCTTTAGTGGCTAGGGTGACAGGCTTGCCTGAAAGAATTAACCCCTTAAAAGCCCCCGCAGGAACTAGGTTGGCGCTTATGGGTAATGAAGCCATAGCCCGCGGAGTGGTTGAATCAGGTATCTACGTAGTTACGGGGTATCCAGGTACTCCCTCCAGCGAAGTCATCATGACGCTCCAGAGGTTCGGTAAGGACTTAGACATGTATGTTGAGTGGGCGGTCAACGAGAAGGTAGCGTTTGAGCTGGCACTAGGTGCCTCAATAGGTGGTGCAAGGTCCTTAGTCACCATGAAGGCACCGGGCGTTAACATAGCCTCCGACCCAATACTCTCCGCGGCATACTGCGGTGTTGATGGGGCCCTAGTAATGCTCGTCGCAGACGATCCTGGCCCCATAACGACGCAAACAGAGCAGGACGACCGATGGTTCTCAAAACTCGCTAAACTACCAACGATAACGCCCTCAAACCCGCAGGAAGCTAAAGACTATGTCAAGGTAGCAGCGATGCTGAGCGAGAAGCTCCAGCTACCAGTAATTCTCAGAACGACGACGCGTGTCAACCACACAGTAGGTGACGTAGTGCTAGGCGCCACGGAGCCACCTAGGAAGTTCAAGGGATTCAAGAGGGATCCACCGCGATTCGTGCGGGCCGGCATGAGGTGGAACTTGGAGCGCCACAAGTGGCTGAACAAGCAGTTAGAGAAGGTTGAGGACATCCTTAACGAGCTGGGGATAAGCATTAACGAGGCACATGGTGACGGAGATGTCTGCGTGGTCACGGAGGGAGTCACGTACAACTACGTTACTGAAGCCCTAAACCTCCTAGGTGTGAAGGAGGGTACGCGTGTCCTTAAGGTGGGGCAACTCTACCCACCACCTAAGGAATTCTTGAAGAAAGGTTTACGCGGATGCAGGAAAGTAGTGGTGGTTGAGGAACTCGACCCGTACCTAGAGGAAACCGTGAAGGCACTGCTCTATGATGAGGGTATCAACGTAGATATTCACGGCAAGCACGACTCACTACTGCCCAAGGAAGGAGAGTTAAACATACTCATGGTAGCTAAAGCGCTATCGCGCGTGATTGGTGCCCCACTTCCTAAGACCCTGCAGGTTAGTCGTGAAACCCCAGCACTACCTCCAAGACCTCCACCACTGTGTCCTGGGTGCCCTCACCGCGCGTCCTATATCGCCATACTTAAAGGCATAAGTAAGGCAGGCTTCAGGAGGGACGAGGTACCAATATTCGGAGACATAGGATGTTACGCTTTAAGCGTTGAGCCTCCCCTAAACGCCATATGGACTGAGCATAGCATGGGTGCAAGCATAAGCATGGCGGCCGGCATGAAGTTAGGCGGGAAAGACAAGCCGGTGATCGCTACGATAGGTGACTCAACGTTCTTCCACTCAGGAATACCCGCCTTACTGGAGGCGGTGCATAAGAGAGTCAATATGCTCGTCGTAATACTTGATAACACTGTGGTTGCAATGACGGGACACCAATCGACGCCGTCATGGAGTGTGACCGAGACAGGCAGGAAAGTTAAGCCTGTCCTGCTGGAGGATGTTGTCAAGGCGCTAGGTGTGGATAACTTAGCGGTAATCGATCCCTTTGACGTTGACGACATGGCTAATGTAGTGGCTCAGTACCTGAGGAAACCAGGTGTGAACGTCATAATAGCACGCGCGCCATGTGCCTTAATGAAGGTTAGGGCAGAGGGTGTTAAGACAGTCTATAGGGTTGATCCTGAGGCATGCATAGGGTGCATGGCATGCATTAGGGGTACTGGGTGCCCTGCAATGTACATTAACGAGAACGGTAAGGCAGCCATCATCGAGGAAGACTGCACGGGTTGCGGGCTCTGCGCTTACTTCTGTCCGCAAGATGCGATAAAGAAGGTGAGGCTCAAATGAGTAGAGAGATTAAGGAGGTATTCAATATCCTCATAGCTTCGGTCGGAGGACAAGGTGGACTAACGCTATCTAGAACGATAGCTATAGCTGCGGTCAACGAAGGCCACTCAGTGAGGACAGGAGAGACTTTAGGAATGTCCCAGAGATTTGGTTCCGTCACTAGCTTTGTACGCATAGGTCCACAGAATGTCGTCATGTCTCCCACCTTCTCTGAGGGAATGGGGCACGTCATGGTAGGTCTTGAACTCACTGAGAGCGTTCGCAACCTACGCTATCTAAGTGAAGATGGAAAGATCCTGGCGGCCGACATCGTGAAGCCACCTATCACAGCAAGCCTAGGCACGGCAAGAATGCTGAGTAAGGATGAATTAGTAAGTGCTCTAACTAGCGTCGACCCCGAAGCAGTGATAGTGCCTGCCAGGAAGATAGCCTACGATATCGGTAATCCGAGAGCAGTGAATATGGTTATGCTCGGCGTGTTTAACAGGATATTCGGAATCCTCAGTGATGATGCAGTGGTTAATGCTATACTAACGCTCCTGCCCGGAAGAAGAGGAGAGACCTCAGTGGAAGCGTATAAGGCGGGGATTAAGTGGGCTGAGGAAAATAAGGCGGTGTAAGGCTAGCGCAGTGCCTGCTAAAGCATACTACCCGGGCAGTAAGTACGTCCCCTTAAGCGTGTCAGGTACTGTATGCTATCTTTCATGCAAGGGATGTAATGCCGCGTACCTAAGAGGAATGGTAGACGTCAGTGACCCAGGAAAGCTGAAGCTAGTGCTCAATGAGCTATACAGGCAAGGTGTTAGGGGATATCTCCTAAGCGGCGGGTACTGTAAGGACGGGTACCTCCTGATAAGGAACGAACACCTTAAGGTTGTTAAGAACTTCCTAAAAGATCACGAAGCAGTTTTCTCCATACACTTAGGCCTAGCTCCTCATAACCTTCTTCATAGCGTTTGGTCTGCTGGCGTAGACGTTATTGATTTCGAGGTGCCTCCCAGCGATAATTACCTGAAACACGTTAAGGGGTTAGGACACCATAGCGTCAACGACTACCTTAAGTTCGCCGCATATATCCGCGATACTTACGGCAAGGACTTCATAGCCCCACACCTCGTACTGGACTCGACATATGCAACGCCTAAGGAAGAACAAAGGATGATTAAAGCGATAGCAGAGCTAGACCCTTACGTGTTCGTGGCGTTGGTTGAGATTAGGAGAACAAATAATGATGATGGGAGAGTCAGGGACGCGTTGAGGCTAGCACGTATGGGCTTCAGGGAAGTTGCGTTAGGGTGTATGAGGTCACCGAGATTCAAAGCCCTAGACGAGGTATGGTTACATGAGGGTTTAGTGGACCGCATAGCCGTACCTAAACCAGCGTTAGTTAGGAAGTATGGTTTGCGAGTGATAAGGGCGTGTTGCTCACTAAAACCTAAGTACGAGGGCTTATTCGCTTAAATTACCTTTCCTCACAAAGCCTCTTAAGTAACGCGCTCAACTCCGAGAGATCGTTAATTATTATTAGCCCGTCAAGGACTGGCGGGTCATCATTTCCCTTAAGGAACACTGGGTAACCAACATAGCGGAAGGCACTCACGTCCCATGCGCTATCCCCAACATACATAAACTCACTAAGCGGGACGCCCGTAACCCTAGATATTCTTCTTAATATATCTCCCTTACGAAGAGGATTAACTACCTCCTCCCCGCCCGGTACCAGGCAATTAGCCTCATTGAACTTCAACTTATTTGCGAACACCATGTCTATACCTAGTTCCTTCGCAACGTACTCTGCAAGCACATGTAGGCCCCCGCTAACCACAGCAGTCACGATCCCGTAGCTCCTAGCTAGTTCCACAACCCTCCTTGCTGAGTCCCTTAATGTGACCCTACTTAGGAGAGCGTTGAGGATTTCATCTCTGGTAATACATCGCCCAACAACGCGAACCATGACTTCTGTATCACGCTTCATCCACTCCGTGTACGTCATCTCTCCTCGCTCGAATCTACGCGCGTCCCCAGCTTCATCCACTATCGCTTTCGAACCAAAGTACTCGTGAAGCACGCTCCAAGAGGATTTCTCCACAATGAGTACGCCATCCATGTCGAAAGCTAAGACGCCTACTTTGTTGCAGCGTCTTCCCTGCAAGCCCTGCTTACCTCCTTAGCAAGCTTTATGGCTAGGCTATCTAAAGTTTCCCTCGAAACACCGTATAGTCCCGAGACTCTCGCCATATCTTTAAGGAACTCCCTCCATTTAACATCCACTGCCCTAGCACCTGCTAAGCTCCGCAGCATCTCCTCTAAAACCTCAGGATTCACAGCGAAGAAGTCCCCAAGCGCCTCAGCAGAATCAATAACGCATTCCTCATTAAGCGCTAATTTTATCGTTATTACCTTTTCATTTTTCCTCTTAGCTGACGCCTCAATAACCTCCACGGTACTCACCTCACGGCCTAAGAGCTGTCCACTCCCGTGACCTGTACTTCCATTCTAAACTTTTCGCAAGTTCTAACTCGGCGGGAGAGTACTTGTCTCGTATGAACTCAACATTAAGCGCCTCCGCGAACCCCTCGATTAGGGCTTCAATAGCTTCTTCCCTACTGACACGCCTGCCAGCACATTCAGAAACAGTTATTACTCGCTTCCTTATTGTTGAGGCGCCTCCGTACTTAACCCTGGAAACGCGTAGTGTGTTGGCTAATGTGTCAATATCCGTGGCGTACATAAATGTCCCATGCTGAAGAAGGGCCCCGAGCTTACGGGCCTGTGCGCTTCCCGAAAGCTTACGGCCGTGTGCAACAACATCGTTTAGTGGGGCGAAACTTGCCTCGCAGTTCAAACACCTAGCTGCACGTACGACGCCCTCGCAAATGAGCTTGAAGGATTCTAGATAATCATTCGGGACCAAATCAGCGCTAAGGATGACGGCGTACGTCACCTCACCTAATGAGTCATGATACACGGAACCGCCGCCACTGATACGCCTCACGACAGGTATGCCCTGCTTCCTAACGTACTCCAAGCTGACGGACTGGCTCAAGGACTGGAAGTAACCTATGGTTACTGCGGAGGGCTTCATGACATATAGCCTCAGCGTGTCCTCTATAGCGTTGATGCCGCGTAGTAAGAGCATTGCTTCATCCATAGCCATGTTGAAGAACGGGGTTCCCTCACCTATTATTAACCTCATAGTGCCTCGAGGCACTTCATCCACCTGCATAAGTTAATTGCGTTTAACGTAATAACTACCTAGGGCCAGGAAGTGAGGATTAGGGCATCCCTCGGAACACTAGTAGTCGCTGGACTTGAAAACGCTAAGGTTGACGCACTACCAACTATAGGTTATGTCATGCTGAACAGTAGCCACGGGTGTGAAGGCACATGCGCCTTCTGTCCTCAATCCAGGATTGCTAACTCAAGCAAGGAGCTTCTCTCACGCATTACATGGTCCGAAACGGACTTGGGGATCCTAGCCTCGTCTCTTGCTAAGGCGGGGATAAAGCGAGTCTGCGTACAGACCGTGATCAAGGAGAACTTCATGAACGAAACCAAAGAAGTTGTTAAGACCCTCCATGAGCACGGCCTTAATGTATCGGTATCTATAACTCCTGTCCCTCTGAGGTATCTTAAGGAACTGCGTGACCTAGGCACAGACTACTTAGGCGTGGGATTAGACGCCGCTTCCCCTAGGATAGCGCGTGCCGTCAGTAAGCCCTATCCTTGGAACCGTTACTGGGAATTCATCAGGGATGGCATCAAAGTTTTCGGAGAGGGTCATGTAGTTACCCACGTCATAGTTGGACTGGGGGAGACGCCGAAGGAACTACTTGAAACAATAGAAAGAGCAAGGAACCTCGGATCAGAGGTATCCCTTTTTGCCTTCACGCCTGTGAGGGGCACGCCAATGTACGGCACCCGTAACCCCCCAAGCATAAGGTACTATAGATTCGCACAACTGGCTACTTGCCTTATCATGGAAGGTGAGGACTGGAGGTTCTTCACAGTCTTTAAGAACGGCTTACCCTACATAAAGCACGACTATTTAAACATAATGGATATGAGTAGGATCATAAAGTGTGTAGTAGTACGTGGTTGCCCAGGCTGTAATAGACCATTCTATAATGAATCGCCAAGAAAGCAAATGTTCAACTATCCTTCTGATAACGCTGTATTAAAGAATAAGGAGAAGCTGTTGAAGGAAATAGAGTCAGTTACTATTCGCACTAATACTTACTAGGTCCTTCGGACATGTTATTGAGTAATGGCTACAGATACCCCTAATTAATTCGTTCACGAAGACCTCAACACTTTCGTCAGCATTGCCATTATTAAGCGAATCAAGTACGGTAGTTAAAACTCTTTTCGGCTCCTCACCACCAAGCCAGAACACATTATTAAGGAGCTCAGAGAGCGCCTCCACTACTCTGGCTTTAGAGGTATCGGCCTCCAGACGCATGTTGAATTTCCTGGCAAAGCAGTAGGAATGAATAAACAGCACAACGTCAACGGCGACAGCGAAATTTACGGAGGCTAACGTGCGTGAGAGTTTTGTCATACATTCATTCGACAGGATCCCAGCAAGCTTCTTGGAGGCCATTCTAATACCATTAACGTATTTCATCTTGGCATTCCTGGAAAGCTCCTCAAGAACATCGATCACTTCACCTATTCTCACTCCGGTGGTCTTGCTTAGTAGCTCATTCAGAACAATACTTCTAAGCCTAACACTAATTTCTACTACTCTGCCCCAGTTAGGTATGTTACCGCGACGCAGTTCCGCCAAGATCTCCTCGATCATTGATATAGCCTTCGATAACGTTAGTAGACACCCACTTAACGTTCGTAGAACTTTCCCTGCGGAACTTCTCAGCTCTAGTAGCGTTGTTACGAACATTATTCTTTTTAATAACTCCCTAGTTATCATTATGGATATTCTGTCACCACTTTTTATCGTTATTATGAACTCATTGCCTTTCTGCTCAATGGAGAGTATTTCATCGAGTTTGATCGAAACTATGACCTGCCCTTCCATATTCTTAAGGGTAATTTCCTTCTCATTCACCTCTACGTCACATTGTTCCTCTCTATTTTGGTATCTACACTTACTTCTGAGCATTTTTACCCACTCTCCTTAACCCTAATTCCTCCCTCCTGTACTTCGATGTCCTTCCTGTTTATGGCGTAAAGCTGAATGAAGTGAATTGAGGCATCCCTCTTGAAGGGTAGTTCCTCTAGAGCTAAAGTACCACCTCCCTTCCTAAGGAGGTAGTCTAAATATTCCATCACAACCGGTATTAGCCCGGTCCTCCTACGCATTGCTGTTAGCTCCCTTAAGTTATTAACGACCCTCCGTAGCAATTTAGGCAGTATGGATTCATATGATGCTATTACCTCCGCATAGCTACCCTTGATCTTCTCCTCACTGATGCTTTCAAGGGTTTCGTAAAGATAGTTCAATTTTTCAGTGACATCGCTGAGGGCGTGGAGCGTCGATGCCACTTCTGTGGTGATGCCTGTCTCCGAGCTTCCTAGCAGTAAGTTTAGGTCAGACTTAAGGGCCTTAGGTAACCTATCGATGACCTCTCTGAGTTTTTCTGCGGCAACCTTGATTATGCGTATCGCAGAATGCGTTGATGGTATGACGTCCGGGACCTCTGAGAGTATGCTTGAAGCCTCAGACACTAGTGTACCGAAGTTTGTGCTCTGCAAGTTACTTTCCTTAATGTCTCTTTCAAGGTCTAGGAAGGCCTCCTTAAGCCTTAGGAGTTTATTGTAGGTTTGCTGTATTGCGTGCTTATTCTTGGCTAGGATTAGGGTGTACTCCCTAACTATCCCTTTTAATGCGGAGATCGGGTTACGCCAGTTACTGCATTTTAAGGGTCTCTCAGGAACGGTCTTTACGCCTAGGACGTTCTCTAACTCCGTTAAGCTTTGGTTTATCGCCTCCTCCAAGTAAGTACATAGCTTTTCTGAGACCTTGCGAAGGGCGTTAGCCTTAATGAGGACATCATCAACTCCCTCAACCTTAGTGGCTGTTACTGCCTTAAGCCATAAGTCGTCCGGGATAATCACGTATGGGTCCATGATGGGTTTGAGGCTTTGCACCGTAGTTGCGAGGGAAGAGAAAGTTTCCACAATTTCTTTCTCTAGTTCTGAAATGTTTTTCTCGATTAACTTAAGCTCGTTAGATGCGGACTTCAAGGCATTAAGAGAGGGATTACGGGATACCTGCTCTTTCATTCTCCTTACATTCGTGATTATTTCGTTAGTTCTACTTCGTAGATACTCTATTTTCTCGTTAGCAACACTTACGGTTGAGAGCGCGTTTACTGCCTCCCTGACGTTATCCAGTCGGTAGAGTAGGTACTCACTATGTTTCTTGAATTCCTTCATGATTTTTTGAAGTTTCCGACGAAGTAATGTCAGGTTTATGAGGAACGCTACCGTGAAGGACAGGACTAGAGTTAACCCTACGGACTCCGTGACAAGGATCTCATTTAACCACGGTGTGAACATGTGGGTTATCACTGTCACGATTACGACGAATATTATCCCGGAAACCGCTATTAAGAAGGAGTTCATGACTGACCTAGAAACTCTTTCTGACTTAGTTAGGGACTTCCAGAAGGTCATTGCTAGGATACCACCAATTCCTCCGGCAATAGCTGATGCGATGTAGGTTGTTACGAGAGCAGTTATGTAATCAATGCTTCCGACGCGGAGCCCGGGTAGTACTATGTGCGGGAGTTCCTCGGCGTTGTAGACTACCGCGGGGATCCCGATGAAAGGTAGTAAAGCGAATACTAGCGACATGAGGTAGCCTAGGAGAGACCTTATGCTGCAAACGAGTGCTGTAGCTAGACCCAACAAAGCAATCACGAGCCACCCTTGAACCCCTAGTAACGCTATTGCCAACGCGTACAGTAGGACTAACTGAGGTAGGAGTTCCCACGCGCTGACCTTTACGAGGATATCATAAAAAGCAATGAACACTACACTAAGAACGGAGAACAGCAGAAACTCAGATGCCCATTGCACGGCAGGGTGTATGCTCTTAGCTAAGGAGAAGAGGGCCAAGATGACATAGGCGGTATACGCCATAGTGAAAGGTATGCCTTTTCTCTCACTCTTAATTAAGAAGACGTGACCAAGTATGAGGACTATGAAGGCTCCGGTGATGGCTATGCCCAAAGCGTATTTCAGCGCATTTAAAGCATAGCTATAAAGTATCACCCAAGCAGCAAGAGCTACGGAAGTGGCAATGGAATCTTTCTCCGGACGCATTACTTTAGTCACCCCCACAACTTCTTAATCAGAGACTCAATGTAGCCTGCGACCTTGTATAACTCAACGTAACCAGTTATCGTATCTCCCTCCCGTCCGGACGTCTGAGTCAGGGCTGACTGTAGGAAATCACGTAGTACCTGAGCCTTCACGTCGAGGGCCGCCACACGTAGTTTAGTTCCTTTCCTGAGCTCTACTCCTTCATGAATCCAACCCTCTTTCCTGGCTAACTCTCTTAACTGGTCCTCATTTGCGATGTATGGTGGTCCTTCTATAACTCCGTACATGCCTGAGGACTGATACTCTATGCCCCATGACGCGAACCTTGAGAAGCGAATGAATCCCGTTAAGTCCTTGAATATCTCTGGAACGCTAGTGGAGTAACATACGGTAGCAACGATATGTACGTTATTCTCTAACGCCCTATCAGCTACGCGCATTAAGTTAGCTAGACACCACCTTAATTCCTGTGTTCTCTCCACGTCATTTAAAACATGTAGCCTAGACGCCATCCTACTCACATTAGCTATAGCGGCAACATCCAGCAGACCCTTATCAAGTGCGAGTGCTAAGAAAGTAGCGGTGTTAAGTACACGATCCAGCCTTGGTACGTCAAGCAATACCTTAACTTTAGCTTCAGCATTAATACGGCGTAATTCCGTAAGTAACTCGTACGCAAGTAACGTATCCCGAGAAGACTCACGGGCAACTATGCCTGCCTCTTTAATGTCCTTAGTTATGAGTGCCTTGATTTTCATTAACGTGTTGTGATGCGTCTTACCTTTAATTAAATCTACCCAAAAAGCCTCCTCCGATATTTCCTTAGTTGAGAAGAGATAGATGTTTTTAGCATCGCGCCACGCTTTAGGCTTCCCTTTATCATTCAGGAGAATTACCGCACCTTGCACGTTACGTGTGATTTCATCCACGCTAATTATGTGATGCCTAGGAAGAATTATCATGATGTCATAGTCTATTAGGTCAATTATGGAGAATAAACGAGTAAGTGTGTCAATAGCCGTACTCAAGTTACTCTCACCCCACCCCTTGAAGAAATGAGATACTTACCTTTAATAGAACTACTGGTTTGAGGTAGCGTTGATTCAAAAGTATGTATACATCGTATACATCCAAGCACTCTCATGTAGACTTTTTTCGTGATATGCTGAATAAATGCTTGGTTAACAGAGCTCATTATCTTACACATGAAAATAGTATTGTTCAACGTTATAAATAATACCTTTCTTGATAAATAGTAGGAATAATACATTAAAAATCATAAGGAGACAGTACTTAACGTCACTCTATGGGGCCTGCGTCTGGGTGCCCCTGCCTTAATCCTTTGCCTGCACAGGGTCTCAACCCTTCACCACCCTTAAGTAATAGGATTGCTAGATTCCTTGCGTGTTTCCTTGCTCTGTCTAGCGCTATCCTTAGGAGTTCGGATTCCTTTTCACTTTCATCTTCATGGATAGTTACGTCTATTACATGCTTATTTGTTGACAGTTGAACTAGTTGAAGGGCCATACTAGCAACTACGTACGAGAACTTATCGGTTAGTGTTTTACCTACCCAGCCGAGCGTTATTACCCCATCGCATCCTTCTTCTTCAATGAGTTTCTTTGCGGCAACTGGGATATCCTTTATTCCCGGCACGGTATACCTGACTATTATGGCGTTCGGTAGTTCCTCTTTAAGCACTCTCTCGGCTTCGGCGCCCATGTCCACGCGTGCGAAGGTTGTGTCAACTATCCCTACCTTCATGAGATCACGTCCTCCAGGAATTCGCCTCCCTCGTATATTAGGTCACCGTCGGCGTAGACTTTCCCCTTTTTCATGTCCTTAACCATGTCCCAGTGTATTGCTGAGATATTCTTGCCTCCTGTCTTCGGGTATGATGCTCCGAGTGCTAGGTGTATGGTTCCACCGATCTTCTCGTCGAATAGTATTTCCTTAGTATACTTCTTAATGTCGTAGTTCAAGCCAAAGGCAGCCTCACCCAACCTTCTAGCTCCTTCGTCAGTCTCTAGCATTCGCTTAAGGAATTCCTCACCCTTAATCGCGTGTGCCTCAACCACAGCTCCGCGCTTGAAGATCAGCTTAACACCCTCAACCTCAACACCGCGCCACACAGCAGGGTATGTGAACGTCACGTATCCCTCAGTGGAGTCCTCATGAGGGCCCGTGAATACCTCGCCTCCCGGCATGTTGTTCTTCCCGTCGTCGTTTATCCAGATCCTCCCATCAACCCTTAACGTCAGATCCGTATCTTCTGCAACTATGCGTAGTTCTGAGACCTTGTTGAGGAAGTTCGCTATCTTTCCCTGCCATTCTGCCTGCTTAACCCACTCCGCTATGGGGTCCTCCTTATGCAGTTTGAGGGCCTTGAATACGAACTCCTCGTATTCTAAGGGCGACATACCCGCTTCCTGCGCAAGCGCGTTGGTGGGGTAGGCGGTAGCAACCCACCTGAGGCTGCCTTCAGCGTCTCTCCTCATGAATATCTCAGTTAGTTTCCTGCGAGCCTGCGACCTAATCTTTATCTTAACGGGATCCACGCTTGCGAGAGGTTTCGTGTGTGTCGGCGATATTATCGAGATGAACACGTTCCCTAGCTCATAAATTGTTTCCTCAATCTTCGAGTAGTGCCTCAGTAAGTCCTCATCAGCATAGCGGTAGAATATCTCGCTCAAGACATCGTCCCTCGGGTTAAAGAACGGGTAACCTCCCCTCTCAACAACTGCTCGCCATAACTCCCTAACGAGAGGGTATGCTGCAAAGCTGGCGTTTATGAAGACTTCATCCCCTTTCCTAATGCCTGTGCAGTAATCTGTGAGTAGCTTGGCGAATTTTCGGTACATTATCACCGCCTTTTAAGTAAGTAAGGATGAGAATTAATTATTTTTCATTAAAGTGGGCTAAACTGTTTTTGAGGAGAAATCCGTTGAAGCTTGAAGAAAGATGCGGTAATAAGGTGTGGGAAAAGTTCTGAAGGATTTTCTTTAAGTACGTTATATCCAGCCCCTTAGCTTCATAGCCCTATAGACTCTATCTACAGCGATCACGAAGGCCGCATCCCTCATTGTGACTAACTTGCCTGGGTGCTTGGCCTTAAGCTTCTCCCAGCCGTCCACTGTTCTGTGGAAGTTCCTCTTCATTATCGCAGCTAGCTTCTGCCTAGTCTCCTCCTCGTCCCAGAAGTACCACTGCAGGTTCTCAACCCACTCTAGGTATGACATCACTACACCGCCGGCGTTGGCAAGGATGTCGGGTACGTCCGCTATGAAGTCCTTCCTCTGGTACAGTATCTTCTCGGCCTCAGGCGTTACGGGGCCATTGGCTGGCTCGACGATGAGCCTGGCCTTAACCTTATTCACATTCTCCTTGGTTATCACGTTCTCGATTGCTGAGGGCATTAGAATATCGCAGTCCACGAAGAGCGGTGCGCTGGGGTCAGGTATCTTCTCGCCCTTCGGATAGTTGATAACCTTTCTGGTCTCCTTCTTCACCTTCATTGCTAGTTCAACGTCAATCCCGTTCGGGTCATACACGGCGCCTGAGGTATCGCTAATCGCAACGATCTTAGCTCCCCACTTCGAGGCCCAGTAAGCAGCCCACTGACCAGCGTTGCCAAAGCCGTGGATTGCTATTCTCTTACCCTCAAACCCATCTAGCCACCTCTCGGCAGCCTCCTTAGCAACGACGACAGCGCCGAAACCCGTGGAGTACATCCTGACGGGATTACCCCAGAGCTCCGGCGGCTTAGCTGTGAACACGCCAGGCACATTGTAGCCCTTAAGCTTACTGAATTCATCGACCATCCAGATCATGATCTGCGGGTTAGTGTTCACGTCAGGTGCAGGAATATCCTTCTCAGGACCGATTATGGGGGCTATGGCCCTAGCATAGCCCCTGCTGAGTTGCTCTAACTCACGCATACTCATCTGCTTAGGGTTGCACCTGACGGCGCCCTTACCGCCACCATAGGGTATCCCGGCAAGTGAGTTCTTGAGGGTCATGCCAGTAGCAAGGGCGATGTCGGTTTCGAGGGTGACCTCGGGGTGGAACCTAATACCACCCTTGTAGGGTCCTAGGGCGTTATTGTGCTGTACTCTGTAACCCTCGAAGATCACAAGCTTACCGTTATCCATCCTTACAGGTATCTTCACGGTGAGGATCCTGTCGGGCTTGCTTAACATCGTGTATACTTCTTCAGGCATTCCGCCTAGATCAACTGCTTCTCTAAGAACTTTTAACATCCATTCGAGATAGGATGCCACGATTAAGCACCAAGTATATATCATGTAGAGTAATTTATACTTTGCTCTATCTGTTTTAATCAATACATACTGGAGATATTCATGCTAAAACATATTGCGGTAAGACGGTATTTAGTAAGCAACGTAATTAAGGTATTAACCGGTTATATTTATCAGAGGTAACGTGGTGTTATGGCTGATACTACTCTAAATAGTATTGATAAGGATAAATGGGGATTCCTCCTATGTTTTCCCTACCCTAACGAAGACTGCGTCCGAATTAGAACTGAGAAACTAGTTGATGTTGGTGTGTTGACCCTGCTGAGCGAGGGGAAAGAAAACATGAGGGGCTTAAGAGTGCTGGGAAAGGGACACGCATCAGTGGTTATTAAGGCGATACTTAAGCCCTCCTTAACCGTTGCCATTAAAGTGAGACGTACCGACTCTAAGAGGGACTCACTCAAGCTTGAGTGTGAAGTTATGAAGGCCGCGTACCCAGTAGCGCCTAGGGTCTATCATTGTGAGGATGACTTCATTATAATGGAGTATGTAGACGGAGTCCCAATTGGTGAGGTCATGGACAAAGTCATAATGGAGGGGTGTGATGAGGCTTTACCGATGGTCTTTAAGGTACTCGGAGCTGCAAGGTACTTAGACCTCATGGGTGTTGAGCATAAGGAGCTCTCACTACTTAGGGAACATGTCTTAATAACAGGGAATGGGCGAGTAAAGGTAATTGACTACGAGAGTGCCTCCCCCAGTGAGGCACCTTGTAACGTATGTAGGGTGTGTTCATGGTTCATTTACAGGTCAGCCTTCGGTAGAGTGTGCTGCAGGAACCTCGAGCGCTTAGAGACAGAGTTAAGGAAAGTTCTGAGGAAGTATAAGGCTCGCGCAACGAATGAGGCGTTCAAGACTGTGATTAACGTAATCGCAAGGTTCTGCCCGGCGAACTCTCCTGAGCTATGAGATTAACGCAATCATTAAGTTAGGGCCTACACGTCCTTCCCGAAGTGCTTTATTAAGCGGTTCAACGTCTCTCCCACTTAAGCTATCACGTAGCTTAGAGAGCGCCAGTAGGTCATCCTCAGTAAACAGCCCATCCCTCACTATCAAAAGCCCGCACTCCGTGGATATTATCGCCGAGCCTAACCCGCCCTCAAAAAGCAAGTTAATTAGGCTCTTCAGGTCATGTGGTGAGGGAATGCATCCTTTAGGGTGGGTATGCGCACTTAGGGATGCCTTGATGTTAGGGATCACTACCTTATCCCGCTCCCCTTCGAGGAGAGCAGCTGAGCCATTCTGCAGGATCACCAGCATGTACTCCACCTTAGTTAACGCACACTTTAGCGCATAGGGTGCGAGCGTGGACGTTACCTCCTTGATAATGAGTTCTCGTACCCTCTTGTACAGCTCACGAAGTTTCTTCCCGTTCTTACCCAGTGTGAATTCATATTCCCTAATCAAACCGTACTCCAGGGCTTGATCCAACTCAAACCCTTCATCCGGAAGTTCCTCGCAGTTACTATAGTACACTATTAATTTACCGCCAGGTGTTTCGGGAAGCTCGACACCAATGAACTCACACCCGTACTCAGCAATAACGGACTCGGCACCATTGACTACTAGGTTAAGCAATGCTATCTCCTTAGTTCTTGATGATGTGACCTCGAAGGCTGTCCTACGATTTGGTTGCATTGCTTCACACCTTACTAACTGGGTTTATTGGGGAGAGCTAAAACGGTTAACGTAATGCATCACGACCTAAGAGTAGAGGAGTGGGGGTGGCGTAACTCAATATAATCGCCAGGCAGTTTAATCTTGGGGTGTAGTATTGGATACCTCAAAGGATTACCGCGTATTACTTGCAGAGGATGCTCTGCGGAGGCTCGACAAGAGAGTTAAGTCATGGTCGCTGAGTTACCCAATACATAAGAATAAAGTTCTTGATCTCCTGCGTGAGGCGAACGGATATCTTCAAGCGATCAAGCACTCATACCTACCGCCCCAGTACCTCCTTAAGTATGAGCCACTATCTAAGCTGACCGAGGTCGCCCGTAAACTCTCAACAGAGCTCCTCCCCCCTAAGGGAGTTAGGGTTGAGGGTAGGTCGAGGTTCCTCCTAGCTGAGATAAAGTACTCCCTACTACAGTTACTTAACCTAAGGGCAAGGCTGGCTCTAGGGGAGGAGAACTTACCCGAGAACGCTGTTGACATTGTGGCAGTGGAAGTCGTTTCCGTGATGAGGCATCCTGAGGCAGAGAGGCTCTACGTGACTAAAGCTGGGACGGAGAAATTCGGGTTAACAATAGTTACTAACATACTAAATATTAAGAAAGGCGAGGTCAGGGCGGCCGCGATCTTACCTCCTCAAGAGTTCTTCGGTGTCGTGAGTGAGGCAATGTACTGTAGCGACCTGCTATCGAAGGAGATGCTGGGTAAGAGACCGCCGCGCGACGTCATACACGTGTCTGAAGTAACAAAGGTTGTCGAAGCGATAGTTAGGAGTAGTAGGTGAGGCTCAGACAGCCACCGCCTCCTCAC
>JAMOOZ010000022.1 GCA_027064885.1 Desulfurococcales archaeon | reverse complement strand
CATTCCCGACACCGTAGCGTACGCATCCGCACGTGTTCCGGGTGAGGTGATGCCCGTGATTAGCGACATCACCCAATCCGAGAAGAGGAGGTTAAGCGAGGTGATTCGGGCCGTGATTATAGGTGGTGGCGACTTCGTTTTGGCGAGGCCCGGCACCCTTAGGACACGCGCAATAGAGGCTTTCCTATCCATGAGGGGTGCCGCTCATGCGGTTAAGCGCTGACCCGCTACTGCTGTTCGCGTCCTCGCTAACTGCCTTAGCCGTTAGCGTGGTTATTGGGGGGACCGCATACGCCTTAGGGGTTGCGGCGGGCGCAGCGCTCGGTACCGGTGCATCATACTTAATGGTGAGGAAGGAACTGCGGCGCCCGCCACCTCACGCCCTAGTGTTTATTCTGTGGCTTGCATTGGGCTTCCTAGCGCTAGCTACCGGCTCTTCCGTACTTGCTGGGGTCTCGGTGTCGGTGCTTGTTCTGGGCTTCTTTACACTCCACGCCTTGAGGGAGCGGAGTGCCGTGACTTCCGTGGCTTCCTTCATTGTTTCGTACGTGGTGAGCGAGTCACTACTAGAGGCCATGGTGGCGTATGGCTTCGCTCCGTGGTACTACCTTGCATGCTTAGTTAACGTTAAGATGTACTGGTGGCTAACACCGCCCCTGCCAGTTAGGATTGGTTTCGCAGTAAGTGTAGCTTACCTCGTGCTTAAGTACGTGCTTACTAACACCGACACGAAGCTACGGGCGCGCCTAACATATGCTTTAGTGGGAGTCGCGGGTACTTGGGCACTCATCGCGGCACTCCTGATCTCATCAAGCATGTTTACTGACTCGCCTTACGTGGCGTTACTGGTGACTATGGCGCCCCTCCTGCTCCTAACGTTCCTCTCCAGGTAGTTGTGGGTGAGGTACTCGCAATTGTTTAAGACCTAGGCGTAACCATTCTTAGGGTGCTTGACGCCTTGAGAAAAAGGTATGGGTGAATGCTGATCTTAGTGACCGTAGCTGCCATCGCCATGGGTGTGGTTGCTTACTACTTCTTCACACGCTGAGGCGGCGGAAGCGCGAATTCTTCATTCCCAAGCGATGTATCTGTGTGCGTGTACGGGGCTCGCGGGTGCCTGCACTGTGACAGGTTCAGAACGTGGTTAGGGGATTTGGGGACGAACTTCAGGTTCTGTTATGTTGAGACCAACGCTACGTGCCTTCACAGCTAAGAACCTAGTGAATGAGTTGGGCGCGCCTCCAGCAGTACCTATGTCGATCGTGAAGGTCAAGCTAAGCAATCCTATTGACGGGCACGACGTGTTCGTCTTCATGCTCATAGGTGAGTTCGAGTACTCTAAGGTGTGGTTCGAACTCAGACCTAAGGTACTGGGTAACGGGACTGTCCTGATCCCGAAGTACGCCAGCCTCGACACTGTCAAGTACGTGAGGTATGACTGGAGCTACGTACCCATGTACGAATCAAGCGGCGGCAGCGTAAAGCTCACGAAGGAACTGAACATAAGCCCCGCAAAAATGCTTCAGGAATTCCCCTGCCACACCTAACCCCGATAAAACATTAACTGCCCGAGTAGGGCGTGAGGGCGAGCCAGACCAGCCCCACGAAGGCCAGGGCGGCGGCAAGGTAAGTTACTAGGTACGTCCTCAAGTACGTCGACCGCAGGAGCAGGAACGTCGTGTACCTCTGCATCATCACTAGCTGAAGCGCCGAAGCATCCGGGAACTCCGTGCTGAGCAACTTAAGACCCGCTATCAATGCAGCGAGACCCACAACCACCATCAACGCAGTTACCGCCGGGTTAAGTAACGCGTAATACACCCTCCCCGCAACCTCCAGCTCCGCCGGGACGCCGAGTAAGGACGTCACCGTCATTATTGAGCCACACACCAAGTACCAGAGACCAACGCCCACCCCGATGGAACCGAAGGCGAACCTCCTCACGTTACACGACTTACTGAACTCCGATAACGTATCGAGAACCGTCGGAGGGTCGAGTTCCTCCTCCTTAAGTAGCGCCGCCACCCTCCTCCCCTTACTAGTTAAGCGATACTTACCATCAACACCCTGCTTGATCAGTCCGGCCGCAACCAACCTCCTCAAGTGGTAAGCGAACTTACTGCTCTCCTCCAACCCCGAAGCACGCATCAGCTCCGTGTAAGTCGAGGCCCCACCCTCGAGTAAGTGCTCAAGCACCTTCCTACGGTACTCGTTAGCCACCGCACGAACCACGACCTCATCACCCAGCACCGCGCACCCACCAACCTACCCTCACCCCCGTTCCACTTAAGAATACTTGTAAAGCAAAATTTACAGGGGAGGCGAAACGCGGTCAACATACCCTAGGACGCTTAGGACGGGTTCGGAGGACGTTGAGGTCGTAGCCAAGGAGGTCGTTGAGGGGATCCTAGCTACTTATGAGGAACTAAGCCGCCTAACAGGCAAACCCATACCAACCGACCTAGTGAAGGAAATGCTCAGGGAAACACTCCACATAGCCGTCCACGAGCTAGCGCACGCAGCCCTCAGAACCGCCTACCCAGAACTCGAACGCTTAACACACGAGGAAGGTGTGCTGGGCGAGTGCATCGACGAGATAGCGGCAAGGATCCTAGAACTAGTGGTCTCCGAGAGGCTAGGCTTAGCGACCCATACCATAGAGGAACACGTGTACGAACTCAAACACTACTCAAACCTAGCAAACCTACCAATAAGCGCCGAAGAACTAAGGAAACTCTACCAACAAACAACAAAGCAAGTACGGGAAGGCAGAATAGCAGAATTAATCAACACGGTGCTAAACACATGTAAAGAATGGATGGAGGCGAGTAAAAACACGTAGTGCACGTAGTGAGAGAAAAACTAAGGACAAGTCTAGTAACTATGTTGAATTGGGGAATATGACGTGTTCCTAACGGTAATTACGCGTTACTCAGGTGATTCTAGGTTAATTAATGAGGGCATTCGTGACGCGATTAACGGGCATAGGGCGGAGCTCGAGGCGTGGGCAGCGCGCCCCTTAAGCCTTGAGAGCATTGAGAGGATGTTTAGGTACTCTTGGTATGACCCTACGGAGTTCGCGGTCGTGGGTTACCGTGTTGGTGAGGGCTTTAGGGTTGTGGGTGTTGCTTGGGCTTACCCGAGTCAAGGGCGCGCGTGGTTGGGGATGGTGTGCCCCTACATGAGCCCTGGGGCCCCGGAACCCGTGCTTGAGGAGGTACTCACCCTCACGTTGGGGTGGGGTTACCGTAAGCTTGTGAGTAACGGTGTTAGGGGTGTTGCGAGGGTTTTCCTTGGGTTCGAGGGTAGTACCCTGCACAGGTTAGTTGGGAGGGTGTTGCGTGGAGCCCCATACGTTTACGGCTGTGACTCAGTACTCATGAGGTACTCGGGGGAGTTGGAGTCAAGCACCATACCTGAGGGTTACAGGGTTAGGGCAGGCACCCTAAGCAACCATGATTTAGAGAGGGTCACTAGGGTGCATAACGTGGCTTTCTCGAAGTACGAGTTCTTCACGCCGTGGAGTGTTGAGGACACGCGTAAGTTCTACGAGGGTGAGGACGTCGAGTTCTTCGTCGCCGAAACGAACCCCGGAGAGGTCGTGGGCTTCGTCGACGGTAAGGTGTTCACCGCCCTAGACGGGAGGTTAAGCGCGTCGATCATGACGCTAGCCGTCCTACCGGAGCACCGCGGGAAAGGACTAGCTAAGGCACTCATAACAGAATTCATCAAGCACCTACTGAAGGCAGGCGTACCCAAGAACAGGATCGCCCTACTCGCAGCCGCAGAACTCGAGAAAATGTACAGCAAACTAGGCTTCACAACAGTCAGGAGGAACACATACCTAGAACTACCTCTGAGTTATCTCCCTGCACAATACACCCATCTCTAATTGATTATATCCTTGGCAATGCAATACTATTTTGGAGAGGTTGCCCTTGAGGAAGGAAAGGGTTTACGGGTTTGATGTCGTCATAATGGAGGATAAGAGTGGGGGTTACGTAGCTATAGTTCCTGCTTTGCCGGGGTGTCATACGCAGGGAGATACTATGGATGAGGTGCTTGATAATATTAAGGAGGCCATAGAGCTGTACTTGGAGACCATCGAGCTTACTTAGGCTTGCCCTCCTGTTTTAGTGTGCCAGCGTGATTGATCAGCTTGTT
>JAMOOZ010000021.1 GCA_027064885.1 Desulfurococcales archaeon | reverse complement strand
AATGTCAAGCCCGGAGCGCGCGATAAAGAGGATAACTGGTGGGGGCTTCGAGTACGGGTTGAGTGAGGATGAGATCAGGAAATCCCTTGAGTACATTGAAAGGGAGTTCAAGGAGGTTAAGGATGCTGGGGGAGTGGATTTCGTCACTATAGACACGTGTGAGCTTATAGACCTGAGTGTAGACGCGAAGAGTAAGGAGGACTTAATGGCTATGTATGAGGAGAGGGTTGAGGAGGGCGATAGGAGGGCGCTGAAGCGCGAGTATGTGGACAGGACATTTAGGTTCTTCCTGGACAGCGGGAGAGCCATTGAGGTCAGGTACAGGGAGGAGGACGTGGTTAGGTTAGCGCTGAAATTTCTGCGTAGCGTGAAGTACGTTAAGGTAGTTAGGGATATTGCAGCCAAGTACTTAGAGGATCAGCCATTCGGCGTCGAGATCGCTCTCGATGAGGTTCCGCAACCAACGAGGCCAGAGGAACTCCTCTTCTACCTGAGGGAGTTGAGGAGAGTCGGTGTGGTTGCGGACTTCATTGCACCTAACATCGGGTTCAAGAAGCGTGAGGACTTCGACGGCAACCTAGCGGAACTCGCCGCCAGGGTGGAAATCCTCAACACAATAGCTAAGGCGAACGGCGCTCTCCTCTCCTTCCACTCCGGGAGCGGGGCACATCCCTACAGCGATAAGGGGCTAGGGACTTGGGGTGTGATAAGGGAGGTTACTGGCGGTTTACTGAAGTATAAGGTGTCTGGCGTATTTATTCAGCTACTGCTTGAGGTTATGGCGTCCTTCTCGCCAAGCAGTAAGCCGAGGCAACTCTATGAGGAAATCTATGATAAGGTCATAGAGGTTGTTAAGCAGCACGTCGAGTCCAAGACGGGCCTCTACTCACCCCACCTGGAGAGGATGCTTAGGGACTACGAGGCAGCAACCATGAAGGACCCGGGCAAGAAGTACGACCCGAGGGCCGACGTCTTCAGGCACTACTTCTTCGTCTTTCAGGCAGTGATGGATAGTAAGGGAAGGAGGTACTTAAGGGAGGAGCTACTGAACCTCTACGAGAGCGACGACGAGTTCAGGAGGAAGTACGAGAAGGAAGCCACGGCACTAGCCTTAAGGATAGCCTGGAAGCTAGGGCTAACGGGTAACTACCTGAAGTACGTGGCTTAACGTAACGCGACACACACGTATTTTCTTGAGGTTAAGTTTGCACCCTATTAATCATTCCTCACGAACTCAGCCACGAGGCCCTCCTCAAAACCCCCTCTCTCGGCCTTCTTGATTTCCTTAACCCTAAGCACTTCCTCCCATCCTACACCCAAGCACTTACTCGCTATGGCCTCAAGGACCTCCAGCACGTCAGCCACCTCCTCAACGCTGAGCGACTCACTCAGTTCCTCAACTTCCTCCCTAAGCTTCGCGATGAGGAGGTCGCAGAGCTCCTTGCCCGAAACCCTAGCTACCTTAACTAGGCGCCCCTCCCTAGCTATTAGCTCAGGTATCTTGTCCCTCACTAGCTTACGTTCAGTGCCCAAACCTAGCACCCAATGACTTGCTTCTCAACCCTATTACGTATAAAGGAATAAACTAGCAGGATGTCCCGTAAGGGAGGAACTAAGAGCTACGGATTAACTAAAGAGGGACTACGGATCGTTAAGGAATTCTGCATTGAACCCTAGTGCCTGCGTAGTGAATAAATCCAACAACCTAACCCCAGTTCCCGACAAATACTCTCGACTTCAGCCGTAGGGCCTAGGCATAGCTTAACTCTTCACCTCTGCTTCCCTTACTTGCTAATGCGCTTAACTTCTGGGCTATCTTAACTAGAGTTTTGCCCCACTCAGCACATTCTTCAAGCACGCTCGGGTCCGGACTCCGTATCCATCCCTTGAAGACCTTAGACGCGACCACCTCTCCCTTCACGTGCTTCAAGACGGAGTTCAGGTACCTCCTGATGACGGCGTTCCTTATTGGTGCGGGTATTTTCTTGCTGGCGGCGAAGCACGTTATGAAGACCGCCACCTTAAGGCCTCTTAGCCCGTCGTTCCTGTCTATGAATTCAAGCACGGACCTCATGGGGCGTTCGTAGTATATGGGTGTCCCAACAACGATTAAGTCGAAGTTCCTTGGGTTCGGGCACGGATCCTTGGGCCTGCATATCGTGGCTTCGATCCCGCCTTCCCTTAAGGCGTTGGTGATGCACTCGGCTATGGCGTGGGTTGCGCCGGCCTCGTGTTTTGAGTCGTAAATAATGAGGGCGCGCAAGTAACTAAACCCGTTATTGGTTTTCCGGGGAGCTTAAGGTGTTTTGCGTGCGGGGGAAAATACCGTGGTGTGGGTTTTAGTGGCTTAATTCAGTCTTAATCCATCTTTATCGTTATCTTGCCGTCGATGCGCTTGTGGCCTCTCTCGAATGCCTTGAGGGCGTCCTCGAGCTTGAAGCGCGAGGTTATTATCTTCGTCATGTCGAGCCTGCCGGTCGCCATTAACCTGATGACGTTCCTGAAGGTTCCCCAGCCTGAGTGTCCCTGGGAGCCGAAGATCTGGCCCCTCCTCACCTGGAAGACCTCCAGGTATATCGGCACTTCCTTCGGCGCCCTACCGATCCACGCTATCTTACCGCCTATGGCTAGGCTGCGCTGCATCTGCGGTAGGGTGTGCTGCGGCGCTCCGGCAGCCTCAACCTGCAGGTCAGCGCCGTCACCGCCGGTCACGTCAAGTATCTTCTCCCATGGCTCCTTGCCCTGCTTGCTTAGCTCGACTGGGTTGAAGACGTAGTCAGCGCCGACGTTCTTGGCTAGCTCGATCCTGACGGGGCTTACCTCGAAGGCTATTACCTTACCGGCTCCGGCGGCCTTAGCTAGGGATATGGCCGCGAGGCCTATTGGGCCGGCACCCCACACCACGACGTACGCGCCGGGCTTGAAGCCACCGGCGCGGTTGAACATGGCGTGGTAGGCGACGGATGTGGGCTCCACGAGGCTCCCGGCCTCGAAAGCCTTCTCCTCACTCCCGTAGGTCTCGACTAGGGAGCCGATCTTCCAGAGGTACTTGTCGTAGGGTATTAGGACGTACTCGGCCATGGCGCCGTCGTGCGTGAATCCTAACTCACCGAACTCGAGGTCAGCCGGGTCGTTCAGCCTGGTGCAGTGGTTCACGTAGGCGAGCCTGCATGCGGTGCACTCACCGCACCAGAACATCTCCTCCGACGTGACGAGGTCTCCGGGCTTGACTAGCTTGACTTCAGGGCCCACCTCCTCAACCACGCCGCTGAACTCGTGACCGATAACGACGGGGAGGCGCGTGAGTCCCGGGTAGATCATGTAGCCATCCTCATCAGTCTCAACGAAGTGAAGGTCACTGCCACAGATACCGCAGGCCTTAACACGGATGAGGACCTGCTTCCCCTTAGGCTTAGGCACTTCCTTCTCAACCAGCCTTATGGAGGGGTTCTTCCAGACCTTGTTGCCCTCGATGACTTTATGAGTCCTCTTCTCTGCCTCGCTCAGCTTATAGCCCGGCCTTGGTGAGAACTCTGCCTCCAGGAGTAGGGCCAACATTTTCTCGGGCATGGTAAGGGCACCTCAGCATTACTCCCTAGAGCAGTATGTATTTATCCTTTACTGCACCCGTTCCATGGTAATGACTAACGCTGATAAGTTAACTACTTTAGTAAAGAAAATAACGCACCAAGTAATACCGACTAAAAGGTTTGATTTTTAAGGTGTATCTTCACGCCAGTGCCTCAGCCTTCCTAGAGATCTCCTCCGGCGCCTTCCTATGGGCTATGACGTCGATTATCTCCTCTGGTGTGGCGGCATCTCTGGGTATGTCGAGCACCTTATGCCCCCTGTCCAGCACGACTATCCTGTCTGAGACTGCGTAGACGTGGTAGATATTGTGAGATATTATTATGGAGCTCACTCCTCTCTTCTTGAGTTCAAGGACATACTCCAGTACCCTCTCACTCTCCTTTATGGAGAGAGCCGATGTAGGCTCGTCAAGTATGACTAGCTTAGCGCCGAAGTGTACTGCCCTAGCAATGGCTATTGACTGCCTCTCACCTCCGGAGAGTTTACCGACGCTTATTTCAGGGTCGTGCTTCTTTATGCCTATGTCCTGCAGGAGCTTCAGCGTCAGTTCCTTCATCCTCTTCTTGTCGAGCATCTTCAACG
>JAMOOZ010000020.1 GCA_027064885.1 Desulfurococcales archaeon | reverse complement strand
CTTTTTACTCTGGTGGGGAGGGAGATTTCGTTTCCCGTTTTAAGGTTGCCGTGGGTTTCGCTAGGGCGGGTTACGCCTCTACCTCACGCTTCATTACGGCCACAAGCCACACCACACGGGGGTCATGGACATCCTTCGAGGCCAACTGCACAAGCCCTACATCTAGGAGTACATCTTATCCCACAATAAAACCTTCACATCAGAAACCACACGCTACCCCATGGGTTTCAACGCAGTGAGTGAACGAACTTAAAAGTGGCGCCACGTCCTCTCATTTGGTAGGCAACTGTGATAATGCTATCAGGTCGCCACGAAATGATTGGGAAGGCCAGGAAAGGAGATAAACTAGCAGTAGCAAAGATACTAACAGTGGTTGAGGAGGACCCATATAGCAACTCAGAAATCCTGAAGCCTCTTTGGGTTAGGGAACCTAGGTCTCACGTGATTGGATTCACAGGGGCTGCTGGGGTAGGTAAGTCCACCCTAATATCGGCTGTCGCGCTCAGACTCGCTAGGGAAGGTCATAGCGTAGCAATCATAGCGGTGGATCCGTCATCACCCTTCAGCGGCGGGGCCTTACTAGGAGACAGGATAAGGATGCGACGCCTCACAGGAAAGGTTTTCATAAGATCCATGAGTACCCGCGAAGAGGAATCCCTCCCATGGAAAGCCCTTCTAGCCATCGAGGTACTCGAAGGCCTCGGATACGAGTACATCATACTAGAAACGCCCGGAGCAGGCCAATTCAGTGTAAGAGTAATGAAGGCGGTGGACACAGTGGTCGTAGTATTAATGCCCGGAGCAGGTGACGAAATACAAGCCCTCAAAGCAGGCATAATGGAGATAGGGGACATTTACGCAATAAACAAAGCAGACCTACCTGAAGCTGAGCTAACATACTCCCAAGTAATGTTCGTGTTAAAAGGCGTAGACAGGATGGGGTGGGAACCTAGGGTACTATTAACATCACCCATAATGGGGCGCGGCATAAACGACCTAATAAACACAATAAATAAGCACAGGGAATTCGCCAAAAACATAAACTTACTACAAATGAAGAGAAAAACAAGAAGAGAACTTGAAATCGAATTACTACTCATAGAGGCATTAAGAAGGAAAACCCAACAAACATTACGCACTAATAATGAAGCAAAGAAAATCTACGAACAAGCCCTATACGGCGAAATAGACACCGTAACGGCAACAAAACAACTACTGCGCACAATCCTCCAGAAAGAGTAAAAAGAATGAGCAAGTAAGGTAAATTAATCCCTAACACATAAACCCCTAAGTGGTGGGGCCGTAGTTTAGCTTGGGAGAATGCGGGGCTTGGGTCCGCTCACACGGGAGGCGGCAAGAACCCCCGTGGTCCGGGGTTCAAATCCCCGCGGCCCCACCATTACTGGATTCAGAGTGTTACTTTGGATGGGAGTCGCAAGGGTGAAGCTTGATTTTAGTTTACGGGCTAATTACCTTACTACGTGCTTAATCGTTTTCTTGAGTACCTTAATAGCGTTAGGTATGGATTTCTCCAGTTTCTCACTATAGAATCCTATGGATTTTACTCTGGGATTTGTTGACACGACTAAGATGCAGCCTGCCTTGACTTTGCGGTACATTCCCACAGCGAATATTGCCGAGGTTTCCATATCCATACCTACAACACCTCTCCTCCTCAGTGCCTTAACTAATTTCCTGGTTTCTCTATGAATAGCGTCCATAGTGAACACTGTTCCTTCAATACAGCTAGTATTCAGCTCCCTGCATGCTTCCCTAATGGCTTCCACGACGTTCGCGTCGGGAACAGCATCCGCGCCTTCAGGTAAGTAGTAATATGATGTCCCCTCACCTCTAATAGCCTTGGTAGGAACAATTAGGATGCCTATGTCAACCTCTGGTTGAATAGCGGCCACAAGCCCGGTACCAATGACATACTTAGCTCCACAGGCAATTAGGTGCTCCATAACCATGGTAGCTAGGGGTGCACCAGGTGAGGCCCATACGACACCGACCTCGGCCCCGTCCACACTATCAACGTATAGAGGCCTAGCCCTACAAATCCAAGGAGCCTCCTTAGCGTTAAACACTTTCACTAACAGGTTGGTTATCCCAACACTAAGTGACAAACAACTACTCTTGGAACATATAATGCATTCACGTCTATCCCCTTAAGCTGAGCAAGCTCCTTAACAACCTCAAATACGTTATCATCCTCCTCAGAGTAATCAAAACCCAGCTCTCGGAGAACACACACATCATTTGCCTCAGCACCTAGCGATTCTAGTTATGAGTGAAAATATAGATAAGCCTATAAATCGGAGATTTAGTCACTAACCTTGAGTGGTGAGGTGGAAGCTCCTAGGTGGTTGTTCTAAATTATTTCATTATTAATTTCATTTAGTTCGTGGTTCTACCCTGGGAACAAAATGGTAGTTCTTGGTTAGTTTCCAGTTACATATATCGTTTGCGCAGATTATCCCTGATATTATCACTGCTTCTATTCCGCCACCTGGGAATGTTGAGGCGCTGGCTAAGTAAAGCCCTTTTATCGGTGTTTTGAAATATGGTCTCTTAGTTTTAATTGATTGGTCGAAGGCGTAGATGGCTCCCTCTGGCATGGAGGTGTAGCGCTCGAATGTTTTCGGGGTTGCTGCGTCCTGAACAATTACGTGCTTACTTAATCCCGGAATAACCTTCTCAGCTTTCTTTATCAGTCTCTCCGCAAATTCTCTCTTCTTCTCCAGATACTCTTTTGTCCCTCTTTCTGGGAAGTCGTAGTAGTTAGCGCCTGTTAGTATCGTAACGCTTGCTTTACCTCTCGGTGCTAGGCTCGGGTCGGCATTAGAGTTTATCACGATGTTGAAGCCTTCATCCAGATCCTCGATTATTGTTGGGTAATTTGATAGGTCAATATCGACTCCTAGAAAAACCATGAAACAAGAGGGGGACATCTTCAGACTCCTTATATATTTCGCAAAATTCCTATCTAGATTCTCCTCCCCTACAAGCTCTAGGAGGGCTGTTTTTGCGTTTGCATTAACTACAACGATAGAACTCTTGAAAACCTTATCCCCAACCCTCACTCCTCTAACCTCTCCATCCTCAACAAGTATCCTATCCACTCTATGCCTCGTTAGGACCTTACCACCGTTCTCCTCGATAATGCTCTTTAAGCTATTCGCGAACCCCTGAGCTCCTCCCTTAGGGAAGTATCCACCGTAGATGTAATACGAAACCACAGCGGTGAGGGCACTACTTGCTGGCGTCTCCTCAGGTTTTGTCCCTAAGTAACCTATCAAAGCACAGAGTAGGGTTTTCAGATCCTCGCTGGTAAAGTACTCATCAAGCTTCTCCTTATACGTCTTGTTCATCCAATCATAGAAGTAGGGATGTTCCTTAGGGTAATCTAGAAGTTTCTTCCTGTCGTAGACCTTAACAATTAACCAAGCAGGTAGTGGTGTGCCGTACTCCATATCCTTGTAGCACTCCTCATAAGCCTTCCTAGCGTCTTCGAAGAAAGCGTAGATTCTTTTCTTCTCGTGCGGGAACATGTCTGAGAGGACTTCCATGAACTCTCTTAGGTTACTGGCATTGATTTCCCTTCCTTTAAAGATGTATCTTACTTTATTCTTTATGAAGAGCTCATCCTTTCTAAGCCCTAGTTCCTTAAGTAGGTAACTTACGGGTCCTCTCTTCCACAATCCACTTACGTTTTCTACACCTGTATTGAAGATGAAGTCCCTTCTCTTAAAGGAGGAGCAGTAACCGCCGACCTGATAGTGCTGTTCCAGAACCAGGACCTTATAACCCCTCTTCGAAAGCAGAGCGCCGCAGGTCAGCCCTCCTATGCCGGAACCAACTATGATGACGTCGTACTCATTTTCATCCTTCGGCTTCCTAGGGTCTACTTTAACACTCCAGTCATACTTCCTAAACTCCCTCGTAACTAAGTAGGCAGGGAGTTCTAAGGGGAGTATTACTGAGAGTGCTATACCGAGAGCTACCAAGGTGTTCGAGATAATTAGGGTGAAGGGCTTACTAAGGAGTAAGAATGTGACTGCATTCACTGCGAAGATTGCTGCCCAGATCCCAGCAATTAAGTTATTGATGGCTAAGAACGATTTATCCCTCCAATAGACTTCCGGATAATCCCTCTTAGAGACCTGAAGTGTGAAAGGCTGCTTAACAGCTATGGAGGTCAGCGCCATCACGGAGAGAGCGG
>JAMOOZ010000019.1 GCA_027064885.1 Desulfurococcales archaeon | reverse complement strand
CCCTAGATGTCGTTCTTAATAGATTAGAGTTGTTTAGGGTCGCCTCTAGGGACTTCCGCCTCACCTCCCCATCATCGGGTCATGGGTGGTGGTCGAGGCCAACGGCACGGGCTCCCATCTAGGGGAATAATCCCTACGGGGCTCGGAGCATCGCTCCCATCACCCCACAGAGCTAACTCAACACAAAAACACACTCTAAAAACGCTTAAATGTTTCTGCCCTCGCCACACCCTTTAACCTGGGCCGCGATTAAGGTATTGGAGGTGCGTGGACACGTACGCAACCCCGAGTAAGGCATCTGTACTTAAAGTAACTGTTCTTGTAGAGGATTACGCTGGGTACGATGCGCGCGGACTCCTAGGTCAGCACGGTCTGTCCGTGCTACTGGAGATTGCAGGAAATGATGGTATTACGCGCAGGGTTCTGCTGGATGTCGGGCAGTCCTTCAGCGTTATCGCGAGGAACGCCTCCATTCTTAAAGTTAAGGGGCTCCTAAGGCGGGTTGATGCCGTCATGCTCTCTCACAATCACTACGACCACAGCGGCGGGTTACTAGGCCTCCTCAAGTGGCTACGCCTACCCCCCAATACGCTCCCGCTTTACGCGCACCCGGACGCCTTCCTACCCTCAATAGTGTTGAGGGAGGGAAAGAGGGTAAATGTGGGTGTACCGGTCACGCTTGAGGAGCTTAAGGCCTTTGGGGCAAATCCCACCCTGAGTAAGGAGCCCGCCCTTATCGAAGGTGTTCCGGGCGCGTACTTCCTTGGTGAGATCCCGAGAGTTAAGGGTCCTGAACCTAAGGTTCAGGACAACTACGTTGTGCTTGGTGATGGGGCCCTTAAGCCTCACCCTCTCAGGGATGATACCGCCTTAGCGGTCGTCGTGGAGGGCTACGGAACCGTAGTCATTACCGGGTGTAGTCACTCGGGCATACTTAACATAGTTGAGCACGCTGCTAAGGTCACTGGAGAGGGAGTTAAGGCCGTCCTAGGAGGCCTCCACCTAATATTAAGTGAGGAGCCAGAGGTGGAGGAAGTTAAGCGAGGCCTTAAGGACGCTGGAGTAGAGGAGCTCCATGTAGGGCACTGCACCGGGTTGAGGGCTGAGTGCGGACTCCTGCGTGGGTGGGGTAAGAGCTTCCGCAGAATAAGGTCGGGGTATACGGCTGAGTGGCGTGCCCGGTGAAGTGCGTGGAAAGTGTTTAGGGTAAAAACATTAATTCACAGCTTCTTTTTGTATCATAATGTGTCTTTCTATACCTCTTTCTTAAAGCTATAGGGTAGGCTGAAGCAGAGTGTCTATCAAGTCCGTATTTCTTCATTACTTCATCATGTTATTTGTGAATGTGTTGTTTCTTTGGGTCTATGTATACAGTATAGAGTAGAGTGGTGTCTTCATAGTTATCATTTCTATTACTGAACTTACAAACTAAGAGGACTAGTGAATATATTGATGAATATATTGATGACCGCCGGGTTCCTGAGGGGAGCTCGCTCCCGTAGGCGACTCAGCGGAGACCGTGATGAACCCACCGTAGCAGATGAAGAACGACATTATCTGATACATGAAGCCACGGATAAAGTGAACAGTAAGGTTAACTAAAAACTGTTTTCCTATTCTCCTCACTTCCGCTTGCTCTCATTGAGTTCGCACTCGGTCTTGGCGACCATAGCGCCGTATCTGCTGGGTCACCAGTCACGTTAACCATCACCCTACCCCTATCTAGGATTGCGTCAATACCAACCATTATTGAGTAGGCTAGCGCGACGTTCGAGTCCCTTAGCGGTAGACCGACGTAAAGAAGTAGCGGATTACAATCCTAATGACGACCCTCCTCAGCTTGCTTGGAGTTATGCTCGCCGCGCTAACAACCAGCGAGAGTAGCACGGTTGGTGAGCTACGATCATCTTCAGCAACCTTATCAGCAGGTCACCAAGGGATTTGATCACCGCGATGTTGGACCATAACTGCTGTCGGCAATGATACCGAGCGCAAGCCAATCAATAATTCATGTAATTTTATTTATATATTACGGAAAATCTCTTATAAGTCTACAGAACCCTACGCAGACTCCTCGAAATTCTTTACTTTTCGGAGGTTGCCTTAGTTAAAACTTCACTTAAGTAAATAGTAGAAAATCCTGAAGTTTAACTCAGGTAGCCAGTTAACTAAGATATGATTTCACCGCACAGAATAGTATTACGGTATTTTATCATATATCCGAACATCCTTCTAAAGAATCAGTTGAGGAAACAATACTTCTTAAATTTACGTCTGACGCATTACTAAATACAGCGATTGAAGGATTAAAGTTTAAAAATAATGCAGGTTCCCCAACACGCCCTGCCTCAGGAAGCAGATATGCTTTTACGTGAGCCTTAGGCTGGTGGTGGCGGGGGCGCGCCCGGCGCTGCTGGCTGTGCTGGCGGTGGTGCTACATATCCTCCGGCACCAATCCTGTTGAGGGCCTTACCAGCAGCTACGAACACCAATATCCACGCTATGAACGTTAGTATGCTGACGAAGATCCCTACTATGAAAAGTACTCCTGCAGCAGTAAATAGGCCCTCACCAGTGATTTCCTTGAGCTTAAACATCCCCATGATGATCCCTATCATACCTATGAATAGCAGTATACTAGCTATCCCGAAGAGGCCTAGGCCAGCGAACACCACGCCTAGGGACTTAGCATATATTGCCGCAACGAAGAGCAACATCGCGATGAAGAAGAGTACGAGACCTCCTCCATAACCTATCTTCACTAGCTTCGCTGGTGTGCCGAACCTTGATGTATCATAGTTCCTCAAGCTTGAGAACGAAGGCACTAGGAAAGCAAAAAGCGCCGCTAAGCCTAGGATGGCACCCACTAGTGCGGCCACAAACATTCCTATTGCTCTGGATAGTGCCCCAGTTGCGCCAGAGAGAGCACCGCTTGAGAGAAGGGCCATGGAACCTATCCCAGTGAGTAATGCTGACACTATATAGAGTAATGCTGCCTTCTTGAGCTTCTCTAGGCCCTCCCTCAACTCCATTACGTTGCCCCCGCCGTAGGGGGTTGCAGGTGCGTATGCCATTACGTAATCCCTCAAACATTCAATGTGCACGACTGTTTAAAACATTACCAGTTTATTGAGTGGTAAATAAGTACTTCAGATATGTTCACTACTTATCCAAAATCATGCGTGAAGGTATTACCTTTGCTTGCTCCTCAACAGTGGTGTGAGGGAGGATGCTGCCGCAACCATTAATGCCATGCTTGAGATGAAGGGTGTCGCGGGACCTAGGGACGTGTAGAGCGTTGACCCGACCGCGGGCGCGGGGATCGAGAACACCGTCCTCGCGGAGTCGACGCCTGCCCTAACCTCACCGATGCTTTCCGGGCCCCTCAGCATCGTTGTTAAGGTGTTGTACCCTGCTATCCATAGCTCGACACTGACACCCATCACTACAGCTGCCACATAAGCAAGTAACGCCACGCCTTCCCCGGCAACGGCGAGTAGCGCGGCTGAGACCGCACCCACTAACTCATTCAGTATTAGAACCTTAACAGACCCTATCTTATCTGTGAGGAGGCCTGCAGGATAGAAGGTTATTAGCATCGCTACTGCAAATAAGCTATTAAATAACCCGACACCATCGTCGCCTAAGCCGCACACACTCTTTAAGTACGCGTTAAGCATAGGTAACCATAAGCTCCAAGCAAACCTATCGGTTATAGTAAAGAGCATTAGGGCGGGGTATTCCTTGAATAGCTTACCCACCCTTAAGTATGCCGCGAAAGCGGACTTCACGAAACCCGCATTATCTTTATCCTCCCTTACCTTAGGGTTGACTACCCCCCTGAAGCTCCTCGTCATCGCTAGGAAGAGAACCGCTCCAGCTAAGGCAAGACCCGCAAACATAATCATTGCGTACCTGTAGCCAAGGAAACCCGCAACCCAAACCGCCATTATAGGGGACAGGATCCTCGCCACGGTGAATGCTGCCGATAGTGAGGAGAACGTTCTGCCGAGGGATTGAGGGCTGACCTCCAGCGCGACTATTGCGCTTCTCGCGGGCTGCCACGCCATCATGCCGAGCGTTGAGAGGGTGTAGGCAGCGACTAAGGCTACGTAGTTACTGCTTAAGGCGGGTATTAGGAGGGATGCCGCAACCATGGCCCCGGACACCGCACCTATTACCCTAGCCCTACCTAGGTCAACTAAGTAACCTATCAGAGGTAGGGAG
>JAMOOZ010000018.1 GCA_027064885.1 Desulfurococcales archaeon | reverse complement strand
GCGCTATTTTGCCGTATCCAGCCTGCTCTATGACGAAGGCATAAACCTCCATTCCTGCCTTGGCGGCGTAGGCTGCGAGGGCTGCGGCTGCGTTGCCCGATGATGCGGTGGTGGCTCTTTTAAACCCGAACTCCTTAGCTACGCTGACTGATACCGACATCCCTCTATCCTTAAATGACGCGGTGGGGTTTCGGGTCTCATCTTTTAACCAGAGTTTCCTTATGCCTAATTTCTCGGCTAGCCTACTCGCTCTTATGAGGGGGGTTGCACCCTCACCTAGGGTTACTATGTTTTCCCCCTTGGTTGGGGGGAGGAGGTCAAAGTACTTCCATTGATTAATTAGGGGCTTCTGGGTTACGTAGTCACGTGTATAGAACTCTTTCAGGGCCTCATAGTCGTAGACTATATCTAGCCTCCCAAGGTCATTGTTGATGCAGGTTATGGGTTTCTCATAGTAATAGTATTTCTTACCACATCTTGAGCACCGCAAATACATTATGTGCTTTGTCATTACCCTACCCCACTCACTGAGAGGCCTGTAAGTTTTTAAAAGAGTTTTAACGTAGGCTAAAGCATTACCTTAGCTGATTTAATCACGCAAAAGCAGAGAAACATAGAGTAGTTTGCTAGCTTCAGTTAAAAGATCAAGCTGATTCATAGGGAGTTTTCCGTAGAGGGAATACTACTTGGGCCAGTAGTCTTCCGGAAAGTGTATGGCCCTAGTAGGGCATAAGGTTGTGCAGAGTCCACAACCATAACATTTTGACTTGTCGACCACAGCTACTTTCTTGCCGTTAATTTCCTGCACATGTACAGCGTCGTAGATACATGACTGCTCGCATAATGCGCACCCTATGCATTTTGACTCGTCAACTACGGGGTTCTTAATTTCGTACCAACCAGCTGGGTCCGTCAGGTACTTAAGGGCCTTACCTCTTATGTCCTCTAGTGAGGTATACCCATGCTCCTTTAGCCATGTAGCAACACCCTCTGCTAATCTCTTGAATATCTTAGGCCCTTCAATTATTGCTTGGGTGCATACCTGGACAGCTGACGCACCAGCCATTATGTACTCTATAACGTCCTCTGGTTGAGATATCCCGCCAACACCTATTATGGGGAGCTTCGTGACCTTAGCTATCTCAGCTACAGTAGCTATGCCGACGGGCTTGAGGGCTGGTCCCGATAACCAGCCGTGTCCGTGGGGTCCTCCCATTAATGGTCTGCCAGTCTCTATGTCAATGTGTAGCGCCGGCCCTAACGTATTTATGGCTACGACGCCATCAACCCCCACTTTTTCAAGCTCTCTTACTAAGTCCTTAAGGCCCCAAATATGTGGGCTTAACTTAGGGAATATGGGTACGTCGACGGCCTCCCTAAGCGCCTTAGCTGACTCAACGACTGGCGTGTAGTCATGCCCTAGGTAGTGGGTTGAGAACTCTATGCCCTGAGCCCCTGCCTTCACTGCCTTAGGCCCTAACTCGGCTAGTTCGTGTGCTTTGTACCCTATGCTTGCTAGGAGCGGTATACCGTAGCGCTCAGCAACTTTCTTAGCATACGGCAATTCTTTCTCGAACCACTGCTCTGGGGGTAAGTCAGTCCATAGTTCAGCGTTCAGGAACCCGTAGTACGCACCACGTATGCGTGTTATCTTTGTCTCGAGCTCCCTACCTCTCTTTACCGGGGTCAGTACTGCAAGCTGGCCCCGATTCACTACACCCATATGTGGTCTCGGTACCTTCGCCGGCACGACGCCTATTGTCTTTGACACTATACCTCCCGCACCACCAGCGGCCAGTTCCTCCATCGCCTTACCATCCCTTGAAATGGGGCATGCCGCGTTCATTATGGGGTTCTTAAACTTTAAACCAGCTATTTCAACCGTTATATCTACCATACCTGAATCACCTCACAAAAGCTCATGATTTAAGATACTCAATCTTGTACTTAGGTTCCATAGATAGCATTCGCTCCCATAACTTGTTAATCACCTTATGCGCGCGTCCCATAACCTCCTCGATGTCCACATTAACAAGTTTCCTTTCTTTCGTTACCCACTCACCCTCAACTAACACGCCCCATACATCATTCCCTGTGAACGTATTCACTAAGTGTCCATACACCGTCCTCTCATCGAGAGGCGTGTGCACGAAGTCAGGCACTACTATTGTTATATCTGCATCCTTACCCGGCTCGATGGAACCCATGCGATCATTCACTCCAAGCACTTTCGCCGCATCTATCGTCGCCATCTCAACAACCTTATCGACTGGCATTACCCGCGGATCCTTTAACGCCACCTTATGCAGTAGGTAAGTTGACCTCATGTTGTCGAATACGTCCATGATATACCCGTCATTCCCTATGCCGACGGTTATCCCCATGTCCAGCATCTTAGGGACGGGAGGTACACCCACACCGTTTATCATATTGCTCATGGGATTGTGAGCTACTTTAACGTCGAACTCCTTAAGCATCTTCAGTTCATCCTCGATAGCTTGCACGACGTGTATTGCAAGTAGCCTTGGTGAGAGGAAACCTATGTCACGCATTCTTTCGATGGGGCGTTTTCCATACCTTTCTATACTGTGGTACACATCTATCAATCCTTCCTCAACATGGAGAGCATATATCGTGCCATACTTGTCCGCTAGCTCTTTCGTTCGTATTAGTACCTCGTCTGTTACCGTGAATGATGCATGTACCGTGAAGACTCCCTTAACCTTTGTGTTTTTATCGCTCCAAGTTTTCTTCGCGAAGCGCTCATTCTCTTTTATTCCTCGGTAGCCTTCCTCTATACTTCTTCTCTGAGTTACTGAGAAGCCTGCAAATCCCCTAATGCCTACTTTATTGACAGCCTTCTCTATGTAATCCAGCGAACCTTCGATGGCGTTCGGGGCATCTAGTAAGTCCTTAAAGAACGTTGTACCTGTTCTTGCAAGCATCATTGCTCCCAGCAATGCGCTAATGTAAATGTCCTCGTACGTCAGCGATTCGTCTAAGGCCCACCAAATCCTTTGAAGATTCTGCTGGAAATCGGACGGGGGCTCTATAACTCCGAACCAAGGTGAACCAGTGAGTAGTATGCCGTAGAAGTGAGTGTGCGTACATATAAAGCCCGGGGTGACAACCTGCCTTTTCACTTCAACTACTTCTTCAGCATCATACTTGGATTTGCCGTCACCAACGCCCACGTCCACAATTTTTCCTTCAGAAATAGCGACGTAACCGCGAGGTATTATCGCCCTGTCCTTGTTCATCGTAACTATCAATGCATTATTTATGAGTTTATCCACTTTCTCACGCATAAAACTATGCCCTCATTCAATGACACTCTGTTAATTTTATTAAGTATTCGTTTATTGTAAAGTGATAAATATTAACAGACGCACTCCTTCGATAGCTGAAACACCCGAGAATTGTTTAATGCCGTTGCAGAAAAAGAATCCATGCTCTTTATTCCTGAGTTTTTAAATAATGGAGACCGTGGAGCTATGCTTGCTAATCGGGTACAATTATTGTCCCTGATTCGCCCTTGATTACTTCATATCCTTTCTGTAGGTGCCCGATCATTGCTTTCTTACCGCCATGCTTGATGAACCTTATGGCTGCTAGTACCTTTGGCCCCATAGATCCTGGCTTAAAGTGCCCTTCCTTGTAATATTTCTCAAGTTCAGAGACCGTTACTACATCCAGCTTCTTCTGGTCAGGTTTACCGTAGTTTATGTATGCGCTATCAACATCCGTGAGTATAACGAAGGTACCTACACCGAGCGATGTCGCTAGTACCTCACCTGCTAGGTCCTTATCTATCACTGCCTCAACACCCTGTAATGTGCCGTCCTCATTCCTTATCACGGGTATCCCGCCGCCTCCTGAGGCTATTACTATCCATCCCTCCTCTATGAGTTTCTTGACAGCACCTACTTCTATGTTTTCCTTGGGATCGGGTGACGGTACCACTCTTCTGTACCCTCCTCGGGGATCAGGCTTTATTACCCATCCTTTCTCCTTGGTTAGCTTTTCCGCTTCTTCCTTAGTGTAATAGCTCCCGACATACTTTGTTGGGTTCTGCCATGCTGGGTCATCTTTACTGACAAGTACCTGGTTGACTATCGCAACTGCTCCCTTAACGCTGTCCCTAATACCCTCCTTCACTAAAGTGTTGTCGATTGCCTGCATCAGTAAGTAGCCTAGCCACCCTTGAGTCATAGCACCCGCTATGTCCATAGCGAGCGGCGGTATCCTGTCCTTTGAGCGCTCCATCCACTCGAGTATCGTGCCTACCTGGGGTCCGTTTCCGTGGGTTATTGCTACCTTGTAGCCTTCCTTCACTATTCGAACTATAGTATTGGCGGCTCTGTAGGCGTTTTTCCAGTAGTTTTCGGTCGTGCCGGGCTCGCCTTTAGTTTGGAATGCGTTACCACCCAGGGCTATTAGTATGTATTTTTCGTTTCTTTCCATTTTTGATTCACCTAAATATCTTAGTGGCTTGGTTTTTAAGTTGCTTAGTCGTAGCGACTTCCCATTACCATAGCCATTACGGCCTTCTGCACGTGGAGCCTGTTTTCCGCTTCCTCGAAGTACAGTGACTTCTCGTACGTGTCTAGTACTTCGTCCGTTACTTCCATACCCCTGTCTGCAGGACCACAGTGCATGTAGTATGGCTTGCCAGCCTCCTCTAGGAGGTCCAAGGTAACTATCCAGTCCTTGAATTTAGCTTGGTACTCCTTAGCTTCTTCTTTGTGAACCTTCCCGTCAGCGCTGTAGGGTGGGAAGAAGCCCTTGGGGCTCCATGCCTTCGGATATACGAAGGCTGCACCCTCGAATGCCTCCTTCATGTTGTACGTGACCTCGAAGGATCCGCCGTACTGGTCAGCGAACTCCTTACCCTTCTGGATTATTTCGTCCTGTAACTCAAATCCTGGTGGGTGAGCTACAACGACTTCAGCCCCCATCATAGCCGCTATTAGCGCGACGCTTTGAGGCACTGCTAGAGGCTTCAGTCCACCTGAATATGCGTAGGATACCACGAATTTCTTGCCACGTAGATTCGGCATGACATCAAGGGCAGCCTTTATGTCTGCTAAGGCCTGGAACGGGTGGAATATATCGTCCTCCATGTTCAGCACTGGTATGCTTGCCCACTTAGCGAACTCCTCAATTATCCTGTGGCCACGACCGATAATCCACTTCGCGGCGTCAGCGTAGATCCTGATGGCAATGGCGTTCCCGTACCTGCTCAGCACTCTAGCGACATCGCTTATTGCCTCAGTCTTGTAAGCGACCATGTCCTCAGGTAGGGTAGGTGTGTAAACATCATTAGGGCTCAAGAAGTTGCCGTGACCACCTAACTGAAATATTCCGGCTTCAAAGCTGTTCCTAGTTCTCAGGGATCTGTTGTAGAACAGCATAAAGAGTGTCTGACCAGCAAGGTAGGGTGTTGGTATCTTAGACTTGAACTTGCGCTCTAAATCCCTGGCTGCCTCGATTATCATTTTTATTTCTTCCTGGGTTCTGTTAATGTTTGTTAGGTAATCTTGGCCTTCCCAAATACCAACATACCAAGGTTTGCCCATAAGGCACTACCTCGTGTCTTAGGACGCTTATTTAATAAAAATATGTGCTAATTGTGTTTAGTGAATCGCCACATGTTTTTCTACCGCAAAAAATAAAGCAATTTAACTGCTTATTGTAAAATAGTGTCGAGTAATCTCCTCTAATTATTATCTAATGTTAGCCATTGTGAGTGCTAATACAGCGGCCTTAGTCCATAAGCCGTTCTCGGCCTGCTCGTAGAGAACTGACCTTGGGCTATCTACGACGTCATCGTCTGCCTCGTAACCCCTCATTATGGGCATTACGTGCATTAACACGCCTGATTTATCCATTAACTCCATGAGTTCAGCAGTTACTTTCCAGTCCTTGTACTTCTCATAGACCTTTAGTTCCTCCTCAGCGAACTTACTGTAGCCTAGTTCTTGAAGTTGTCTTGATGCCCAGTTCCTTGGGAATACGGCGTGAGCGTCGCGTAGCGCCTCCTTATAGTCATTCGTGAACTCTAGGTGCGCTCCACTAGCCTCAGCGTTCTTCTTCGCCGTCTCAATGATGTCTGGATATAGGTCAAAGCCCGGAGGATAGGCTACCGTGACGTCTACTCCCATGCGTGTGAAGAGTAGTAGGTCTGCGTTAATGCTACAAGGTCCCCTAACGTGCGGAGAGTACGCCCACATTATCACATATTTCTTGCCCTTATAGTGTGGGAACCTTTCCTTGAAGGTCATGAAGTCTGCTAGGGCTTGAGTCGGGTGGAACTGGTCGTCGGCCATATTTATTACCGGTATCTTAACATGCTTCGCAGCCTCTCTTATTAGTTGGTTGCCGACACCGTGTCTGAAGTCTATTGCTTTGTCAAGTATTCTTATACCTAGTCCGTGGCCGTACCTATCGTACATCGCCACTATGTCTTTAATGGCCTCCCCCTCACCTGCCCTAGTTTGCCTTGACTCGATGTACTGTGCGTGACCGCCTAAGTACGTCATCGCTGCCTCGAAGGCCGCCCTGGTCCTAGTGGACGGTGCAAAGAATAGCATGAAGAAGGTTTTCCTGTCCAGCATCTTGGGTATTTCATCCATTCCGAAGTAGTGGTACCTCCACTTTAATTCCTCTGCAAGTCCTACGGCGATTCTAAGTTCTTCTATTTTCCAATCTTGGGTTGTTATTAGGTCTTTGCCTGTGAGATCAGCTATAAAGTTCCTCATGTCATTACACCTTCGTCGTAAATCACGCATTATTAATTATAAACCATTGCTTCACGCATGGAATGTAAATGATGATATGACAGATACCTTAGAACGCGGTCTTCAATGATACATGACAATTAAGCTCTCACATCCTCATGTACCCGAGAGTGCTTTGTCAAATGCTTTCTTTAATTTTGTGAACGTAACTAGTAAATCCTCGGGAATTACTTTTGTGCCCGCTGTGACAGGCATATAATTCGTGTCTCCAGACCATCTGGGGACGATGTGTACATGCATGTGGGATTCGATTCCTGCTCCTGCTACCTTGCCTAGATTTAGGCCTATATTATATCCTTGAGGGGAGTATTCGTTATCTATCGCACGCAATGTTATGCTTAATACTTTATGTAAGTCTAGGGCTTCCTCATCTGATAATAGGTCTGGACGGGGTATGTGTCTTTTGGGAGCAATCATGACGTGCGCTGTGTTGTAGGGGAATTTATTCAACATTACTATCGTGTGTTTGCTTCTGAAAACTACTAGTGCCTCTTCATCACTCATCCTTAGGGCTTCACAGAATATACATGTCTTAGCCTTACTGGCGTTCTTTATGTAAGTCATCCTCCAGGGAGCCCACAGTATGCGCATTCTCTTCACCGTCTGCGTAATGATAGTTCGTGGTGCGTTTATTTTCGTTACCGTCAGTACAGTAGTATTGTCAGAAGATACTGCTGGGGTGTGAGGAGAGCTAGCACGTACCCTATAAGAAAGAAGACTACGTGCGGTAGGCCAGGCGTAACCCATAGTTTCTCGCTACTTTGAAGTTCTCCTTTTGCAATAGCCCCTTTAATGCGTTCCTTGATGCGTTCCTCCTCTTCATCGTCGTCAGAGAAGGATGGTCTGCATATGAACTCACCCTTACTCACCGGTATGGTGAGTGGGTAAGTGAACTTCTTTTCTAATAATTCCTTAGCCTTCATAGGCCTTCCGAAGAGTATGAGGTATGATTTCCTGCCTTCCTTGCATTTTATTCTATTGAGGAGCTGTCTGTGAAGAATGATGTTGCATAGCGCGTAATACATCATCAGACCTAGAGGTATCAGTAAGGAATACATCAGCGTAAGTAAGGAGATCGGAAGTAATAGAAACTGCGGATGGGCGATAGCAATTGTTAGCAAGGCAAGGAAGTCCGCGCCACCAATCATACCTAGTAAAGACATAATGAAAACAATAAGGACTGGGAACATTGACAAGGCAGTATGCATGATGTCATATTTCCCGGTAAGGATGTTGACTACCACAGATGCGATTATCGCCGGTACCCAAGTCACTTCAGGTATATCTCTATATTTAATGTCCCTGTAGGAAGCATATGCAAGCGTAGTTAAGATAGATGCTACTACCAGTATTTCTGGCTTAATCCACAAAACTTCACTCCTCGATATCCCTTATACCAACATCGGTGATTACGAAGACGGCCTCCCCCTCAGGTAGGTGTGGCGCGTCAACAACCCTAGCTATTCTCCTATTACCCCTTCCCTTCCTCAGCTGCACCCTAACTCCCGGTGCGTGAGCCAGGACGTGACCTCCAACAGCTTGGGTTGGATCACCATAGAATACGTCCGGCTTAGCCATGACTTGATTAGTCACTACTACAGCGACGTCATATATGTCTGCTATCCTGGCTAATTGATGCAGGTGTCTATTGAGTTTCTGTTGTCGAGTAGCTAGGTTTTCTCGGCCTGGGAACTCGGCCCTGAAGTGACTCATGACAGAGTCCACGACAACCAATTTGATGTTCTCCTTAGGTATGAGCTCCATTGCTTCCTTAACAATCGCCATTTGATGGTCTGTACTTAGTGCCCTAGCCCAGATTATATTCTCCATAATTTTGTCAGAATCTAGTCCTAAGCCTCTGGCCATTGCCTCAATGCGTTCCCACCTGAATGTTCCCTCAGTATCGATGTACAGGGCCTTGCCTTCCAACCCACCTTTCTCTCTGGGAAGTTGTACATTCACTGAGAGCTGATGACAAATGTTGGTTTTTCCGCTTCCGAATTCTCCGAAGAATTCAGTTATAGTTTTCGTTTCTACACCGCCCCCAAGCAATTCGTCGAGACGCCTAGAGCCGGTGGTTATCCTACCTAAGTTCATCCTCTCTCTTTTCAGCTCTAGGGCCGTTTTGAACCTAAGACCAAGCGCTTCCCTTGCTTTATTGACTATTCTCTGCGCTGTTGGTGTCGGTATTCCAACAACGCTTGCTAACTCGCTGACATTAGCTACTGCAAGTGCCTCCAATGTCTTATATCCGGCTTCAGACAGCTTCCTAAGTAATGAGGGACTTAGACCTAGATCCTCCAAGCTCTTGACCTTCTTTTCGGTTTCAGCCTCTTCCATTACCCCCTCTACACCAGTTGAAACCCTTTCTCTAGGCTATTAAGTTTTGTAGGCACAAGGTTAAACCCCACGTATCGTAACCGATATTACCTAACGCTGGTGTATGATTACATACAGTATTACATTAACCGAACCTTTTCGCTGTACCTTTGCCTTTATTTTATACATCACACTCAAGGTGATTAGAGGCTAGAAAAATGAAGGTTCTCCTAATCCATGCTAAGGACTTCTCCTATGAAGTGAAATCTAAAGCTATCCCTAAGGCTGAGGAGAACGTAGATGGGAGAAAACGTATTCGTACACAGAACACTTTAGTTGTCTTCACATCTATTGAGCAAAGTGACTGTCCTGCCTCGTCAAAGCAGCTCTCAAACATTGCACAAGACATATGTAGCCATGCTCGCAATATCAAAGCAAGAAGCGTTGTGCTCTACCCATACGCTCACCTCTCAAGCAACTTAGCTAAGCCGGAGTGTGCCATTCACATATTAGAGAATCTTGAAATTACTCTAAGGAAAATCTGTGCCGATGTAAGCGTCCTGCGGGCCCCTTTCGGCTGGTATAAGTCCTTCCAAATAACCTGCTATGGACACCCATTATCAGAGCTTTCAAGAGAGTACCGCGTAGGTAGCATGCCTGCCTCTTTCGAACTCTCAAAGTTACTCGAACAGCTAGGATGTAAAATTCTCTTAAAAGAAGGTAATGCCCTCCAGTCCCTAGAACCCGGCACGTCTAAGCATGCCGAAATCGTAGGTCTACTCGAACAATTAGTAGGGACCACAAAGGATTTCTCCGATAAGGACCACGTGAAGAAAGTGCGTCAGCTTGCCAATAAGTTCGGGGTGCTTAATCAGGTACTCCAGGACAAGGGTGAAGTTATCCTCGCCGAGATACGTAGGCTTAATGAGAGGATCATTCGGCTTGTAGGGAAAGAGAAGCCAGATAAAATGATATCACTAGGATGTTATTCAATAACTAGAAAGAAGCCGGAGACGGATTTACGCGCACTATGCTCCTCCTTCTACCTTGCCATAAAGGAAGCTGGCGTAATAGATGATGTGAAAGGTAAAGCATTGTTAACTGAGATCTCCTGGAGAGAGAACAAAACCCATAGTAAGGGAAGTAGGGATGAATTATTAACCTCTGACACAGCTCAGGTCTTCCTTCAGACATTTCATGACGCTTCTGAAGCGTTAAATTCAGCAGTTAACCTTATCCACGAAACTACTAGAGCGCTCACAAAATGCTTAGGGATAGAATCGATAGTAGTGGTGACAGGTAATGAGGGCACCGTAAGGGAGGTCATTAGTAAGCTAAATTCTCCTCAAGTCATAGGCGTAGCTTGTAGTATCAATAATGAATCCCTTGAAATCACCCTAACTACTGTACTCGGCAAGACATACATTCCATTAACATCAGTGACATTACTATGTTTGAACGATTCGCGCACAGCAGTAGCATCCACTCTTGCGGGCCCCTTCCTGAGGTTAATGTACGTTGTTTTCAGTAATGCCCTACGAACCATGGAATCTGGTAAAACACCATACATTCCCGTATACCTATCTCCTATTCAAGTCCGTGTAATTCCTGTGAAACCTGAGCATCGAGACTATGCCGAGAAAGTGCGCAGTGAGTTAGTTAGTAAGAATATCCGTGTCGATGTAGATTCTAGGAACATTGGTCTAGGTAAGAGAATACGTGACGCAGGCAGGGAATGGGTGCCCTACGTAGTCGTTGTCGGTGATAGGGAAGTCCTTTCAGGGACAGTTAATGTACGTATGCGTGCTGAGGGCATTCAAAAATCCATGAGTGTAGATGATTTAGTAAGCATAATTAAAGCGGCGTGCCCATAATATCTACGAGGTAAGTTTCCTGTTTCAGAGTGAATGATGAGCGTTGCCGGCCTGACTTAATGATGTTAATGTACCTCCACTGACCAACTCAAGTTAAGTGCTAGTCTAGTCTCTCGAGGATCTCATGAAAGGTATTCTTCTTACATTTCGGGCAAAAATGGTATATTCTATCCATGTCGCTTATGTTATAGCTGACTTTAAGGACCCAAACAAATCCACATTTTGTGCACCTAAGTTTCCATGACGTCATTGCTCACTCCATGCCTTTCATGACAGATAAGGATTAAAAGCTCTCTGAGAACACATTTTCACGAGACCACGCGGATGACCTCTGGTGGGCCCGTGGCTCAGCCAGGCAGAGCGGCGGACCCCTTTAGGGGGCCGGAGCTCCAGTCCAACACTACGGGTCTGTGGACCTGATAAGGGATGACATGAAGAACCCCTGGGAGAGACCCGTAGGTCGGGGGTTCAAATCCCCCCGGGCCCACCACACCCTGAGTGGGGCGGAAGGGCTCCTAATCCTTATCTGCCACATCCCTAGGTTTATCCCATGAATGAATGCCTAAGTCATGGAATAACTTATGTTAGAGTGATCGCACTTAGTCGCCAGCACTAGAAGGGCTGATGGTATTCAGCGCTTTGGCCCTACATCATAGCGCGAGGCTCAGTCTGGGGATCCTTCCCTTAACTCATCACTTCAATTGCTTATTTGGGTTCTGGATAAATATTTGGAGTTCATTCGATCATTCTGTTACTCGAAAGGGCTGGAGGTCCAGTATTCGGTCATTCTTCTTCTCTTAACCTCTCTCATCAGCCTATTAATGTGCTTATAAACCGTTGAGTGCTTACGTCCTTGAATTAGCATTTCGAGCGCTTCCCTAGCGACCTGTGCGCTTTCATAATCTCCTATTATGATGACCTTGTCTCTGCCAATGTTTATAATGGTGCCCGTCATTTGCTCTATATTCCTGCGGGCTTTTCCTTTCTCACCGATCAGCCTTCCTTTAATTCTCTTAAGGTGATTAGGTGATTCCCCAACAACTTCCTTTAAGTCTATGATCATTAACATCTGGTCTTCATCGAGTACTCTCCATGCTTTCTCGGGAGATACACCAGCTGCGACCGCCCTTATGAAGTCTCGAGCCTTGAGTAGCTTGTCAACCCGGGTTGCTGGTGTGGCTGGCTCTATAATCACTGTACCGTTCGTGCTGTCAACAGTGATCTTTGTGCTAGTCCTAGCTTCCAGTTCTCGTAATACCTTTCCGCTCTCACCGATTAGCGCACCTATCCTGTCAACCGGGATTCTCAGGTACAGCTTCGTTGCTCCGGGCGTTAAGTCTCCTCCTTGACTCATACCTTCACCTCTACACTAAAGTACTTTCCGTGGGTTAAGAAATCAGTGCTAAGTAACCCTTCAGGTTCTCCCCAGTCACAAACCTGAACATCTCTCTTACGTCTGGAGTATCGATGCCTACTTCATCACTAAAGAAACGCTTAATATTTCTTAAATCCCTGACCAGCAGTTCTAGAGCATGGGGATGGCCTATCTTCACGGCTTGACTTACGTCTATAATGTAATGCTTACCCTGCCAAAGCATTACATTATACTCACTAAGATCCCCGTGAACCAGACGCGCACCTCTGTATGCTTTACGTACGTCATCTAAAATAGCCCAGAAAAGTCTTTCATATTCTTTGCTGTCTAGGCTCACTTCCTTGAGGAGTGGCGCCCTTACTCCCCTTTCTCCTATGAATTGAAGCACTAGGATGTTGTCATGCTGTACTATAGGCTCCGGGACGGAAACACCCGCATTATATAGTAGTTTATAATTCTTGAATTCCTTCCGTGCCCATAGTATCATGAGTTTCCTGGTTGACTTAGGTACGTAGGAATCGAACCTTGGGTCGCCTATTATGTATTTTAGCATGCCTTTCTTGAACTCTGCTGTGGCTGTTAAGTATATCTTTACTGCTAAGTCATCACCCTTAGGCGAAACACCCCAGTAAACTCGGGCCTCCTTTCCAGCACTCACTACGCCCTTTAACTCGTAGAGCACACCTTTCCGAACTAGATCCAGCAATGATTTTACGGTAGCGGCGTCGAAAACTTCCTCTACAGTTTCAAATAGGTCTTTATCTACCTCTCGTCTCTCCTTGCCCGTTATTCTATAGTACTCATCTAGAAACCTGTCGATATCTTTCCGCGTTATTAGAACTCACCCTCATACTCGAGGAGCGCGGGGTCAAGGTACCCCTGCTCTAGAAGTTTCTTCTTTTCATCGCGGGTGTACCTGTACAATACATCACCACGGTCCTCACGGAATTCCCAAATACCTAGCAACACTATATCCTTCTTATTTATCCACATCCTACGCCGCAACTTGCCAGGTATCCTAGCCATTCTCTCCTTACCGTCCATACAGAATACCTTCACGTAATTGCCTCCAATAATGTCTGTAACTACACACAATACCTGCCCCTCTTCCGTTGGTAAGAGAAGTTCTTCGCTCTCCTCATGCCGGGCTCTTTTCTTCTTCCTCCTCCCCCCTTTGGCCACTTTCTCTATCCACCTATATGAGTAGGTACGCCTTACCCTTATAAATTAGTATTTTAACACGGGACCCGAGGTTGAGTATTCTCGGGGATTTAATAAAGTATATATTGCCAGAATCTGTGGCTTGAACGACAGCTTTCCCCCCTTCGTAGTTCAGTATCCTTCCGTCAAGGACAGCATAGTCCTTCTCGTTCAGGTACTTGAAACCACTTTTCCATATGTCATCATGCCTAAGCGTCACAACCTTACCATCACTTAGCCTCTTAATTATCACCCCTCCTTTCTTTAACTTCGTGACTTCAGCAGGTTCTCCCTCATATTCTATGATATCGCCTGAAACGAGTCCCGGTAATCTAGCTGAGATTGTTAGCTTACTTCTTCGTTTCCCACCTAGGTACCCTGTGTTCTCCCATGTCATAGTTATCTTCGCTGCATACTCCCTTTTTAGTATGTTCGCCACGTAACGAGTAATGGCTTGGTTACTCAGTTTAACATCCACACCATCCTTATGCTCCTTAATCTCGACAATACTTTCCCTGAATTCTCTAACCCTAGCCAGCCTATTGCCTATATCACGCATTACATCAAATCTTACAGGTGCTATGGTTCTTATCTGAAGCATAGCTTCATAACTTCCGCTACGGCTGTGTAGGCAAAGGGGACAGGGCTTCTTATGTAACTCGACATGAGTTGCGACATCTTGGGATAAGCTTACGTTTTTATAGTGAGCCGTTACGCGCAAGTAGACCATCCCCGATTCTACCCCTACGACTTTTGCCTTCACATCATCTAGCCCTGGATAGATGTTATGTCTTTTTACGATAGTTTTATTTATGAAGTACTCGATAACGTCCTCCACGTTTTTCCCTATGCGAACCCAGTCTCCATGGATGTAGAGTGCCCCACATATGGGGCATATCGTAACCCGTATTTTCGTCGGTAACTCAAGCATTCTCCTTTCTTTTATGAAGCATGCTGGGCATAAACCATCTATTATGGGGGTGTTGGGTCCCTCCTCCCGTCCGCAACGTACACAGAATCTTTTACCCATGGTTTTCAGCCCGGAGTGAAAGCTTAAGGTTATATCCTTACGAACTGGGCGTAAGGTACACCATTAACTCTTAGCACTGATTCTGGATGTATTAGGCCGGCACGTATGGCGCTTTCAACTATGTTTTTCCCGACAAGCATGCCTGTGTAAGCCTGCTTGATGTATTCTAAGGCTTCATCCACTTCGGCAAGGAACCCTTCGAAGAATTCTCTGTTCACTTCAAGCCTAATTTCTCCTTCACTATACGTTTTACCTAGTTCATTCTCGTCGCAAATAGCCACAACTATCTTGGGGTATCCTGCCTCACCGCTCACGTTATGGATCTTTACATACACCTTACCGCTATCTTCAGTATGTTGCTTCATAACTGTTCAGTCCTTGGTATAAGCTCTTATATTGGTTTTACGGGCGTTTCTGCGCCGCAGGCTAAGCACCTAATGATCCAGACTTTGCCCTTCTTTCTTAGCTCGGTCTGGTACGACCCGCAGGTCTGACACTTGACGTAAGTGTCTAGGAAGCGCTTGAATAATGAGTTGATCGTTTGAGTTGATACTCTTGAGTATATTACGAAGACTCCTGAATCATCTATTGATCCCCTCGCGGCGAGCTCCTTAAGGAGGTACCTAGCGCAGATCCTTGGCTCGCGGAGCAGGACGTCACACACTTCCTTGAAGTTCTTTACGTGTGTCTGCAGACCTACATGCACTATGTTTAGTGAAGGTATGTCTAGCTTCGGAGGCTCTCTTCGCTCAGGTAACCTCTCGTATAGGCGGCCCAGCAACCGTTGGTAGTCTAGCACGTCATCCTCCATTTAATGCACCACTAAGGCTTGTTGCTCTGAAGTTTTTAAGCTGATTTATCGGGCTATACCGATGGACAAGGCTAATGAGGGTATATATTGAGACCTACGGATGTGCTCTGAATAAGGCTGACACATCCTTAATGAAGGCGCTCCTGCAGAAATGCGGGTGTGAGGTGGTCAGCAGTATTGAGGACGCGGACGTCATAATAGTTAACACTTGCACGGTGCGCTTAGATACCGAGCAACGCATACTTAAGAGGCTGAGGAAACTTAAGGAGATTATGAGGAAAATAAACGCTAAGCTAGTTATCGCTGGTTGTATGGTTTCCGCTCAGCCCTACACACTCCATAAACTCGTTCCCGAAGCCTCACTCATATCACCTCAAAACATACACCGTATATGTGAGGTCGTGTGGTCAAAGGAGACTAAGTTCCTCATTAAAGGGGAACGCGACGTCAGCAAATTACCGCTCCACGTCGAGGGTAGTGTAGCCATCATACCTATTGCTGAGGGGTGTCTAGGTAATTGCGCATACTGCATAACTAAGATAGCGAGGCGTAGGCTGAGGTCCTACCCTCCTCGACTAATAATTGACGCTGTCAGCAGAGCTGTCGAGGAAGGTGCTGTCGAGATCGACCTAACGGCGCAGGACACCGCGTCTTACGGCCTAGACCTTGGGCCGAGAGGCCCGAGGTTGCCTAACCTAATTGAAGAAATACTAAGGAGGATTCCTGGTAATTACTTCATCCGTATAGGTATGGCGAACCCTGATACTTTGGAACCCATACTGGACGATATGATAGAGATTCTTAAGGGGCCCAGAGTCTTTAAGTACGTCCACATACCGCTACAGTCCGCAAGTGACCACGTGCTCAAGATAATGCGCAGGAAATACACATTTGAGGAGTTTAAGCATATTGTCCAGCGCTTACGTTCAAGAATACCTGAGATAACCATAGCAACTGACATAATAGTAGGCCACCCAGGGGAAAGCGAAGAGGACTTTCAAACTACGCTAGAGGCCCTCAAGGAACTACTGTTTGATAAAGTACACCTAGCCCAATACACGCCTAGACCCCGGACAGAGGCGGCAGCAATGCCGCAAGTGCCCGATCCCGTTAAAAAGCGTCGTAGCACGATCCTTGCTAAGCTAATTGAGGATACCGGTCTAACAGTAAACAAGCAATACATTGGTTCTCATGCAAGGGCCGTGTTAACGCACATCAGTTTTCGAGGAACGGTGGTGGGGAGGTTATTCAACTATAAGCCAGTGATACTCACTAATGCAACCCCCGACATGCTGGGATCTCAAGCCCATGTTCTAATCCGTGAAGTAACATTCTACGACCTGCGTGGTTCGCTACTTGACGTATACATTACCAAAAAGTATTCGTAAAACATTAATAATGCTTAATGAGTAAGCAAGTATCCTTCTAAACCCCGCGAAAAACTTGGGATAAGCTTATATGGCACCATATTCTAGAGCAATTGATGCGAGTGTGCGTGGGACCATGGCGGAAATCGGTATTGAAAACGACATCGTGGTAGGTAAGCACCTCTACGCCAACATGTACGGCATAGACAGAAATATACTTACTGACGAAGCTAAACTCCGTGAAACAGTCCTCGAGGCCGTTAAGGCCGCAGGAGCCACCCTAATAGAGCTTAAGTCATGGGTAGTAGGCGGGAAGAAGGGAGGAGTGTCAGTAATAGCGCTAGTCGACGAATCACACATAGCAGTCCATACTTGGGTAGAGTACGCATATGCAACCGTAGACATCTACACCTGCGGCGCTCACACAGACCCATGGGCAGCCTTCGACGTGATACTGAAGGCGTTAAGACCTAAGAAATATAAGGTAGGGTACGCCGACAGGTCTTCCACAACACTTGATTAACGATGCTGTTTCATCAATTTAATAAACCCCTCATAATAAATTACCACTGGGCCGCGGTAGCTCAGCTCGGTAGAGCGCCGCCCTGGTAAGGCGGAGGCCCCGGGTTCAAATCCCGGCCGCGGCTCCAAACCCCATGTCCACAACCCTTCCTTCCCTCTTCTAACCCTAGGATTAGGTCCGTATCCAGCCGCTACGGTGCTAACATCGCACCATTACGATATTTAACGCTAATTACTCAGAAAATACACTTATTTATAGAGAATAACGCCTTAAACGACAGGAAAAAGATAGATGCATTTGTTGAGGTCAAGAAAGGAGGCCCTGGATTCAATTAATGACAATGGTTTAGTATTAGTAGAGATAGTACGACAGTCTATCAAATTCATTCAGCACAATAGAATAATACGGTAAGTTAAAGTGCTCAAGTTGAGAGTGCACCGCAACTTATTTTTCTGTTTCCTACTTCTGTCTGTTTGAACTTAACGCTCATTGATGGTGTATCTCTCAAGTGTGCTTTATTTTTAATATTTTACTTTGCTCTCGTGTTGTCCGTTGATGAACGCAAGAACATAGATCATGAAAAATGAACGTAGCACATACGTTTATTTCCTATATTGAGAATATTTTCGGCGGTATTGCTTGACTAATTATGCAAAACATTGATTTGCTACGACATTTTGTCTGTTTTACTCTCCGTAATGCCTGTCAATATAATGTTAATTGACGTTAAACTTTTGATTAATAGACGAATAAGCCGTTACTTATAGATTAAAATGTTAGTTTCCCTTTTCTTTAAGAGTTTAGGGCTGTTTACGGTGTTAGTAGTGCATGAAATATTAGGGTGGGTGACATCAGCGCCACGTACTGGGTCATTTAGAGTTAGGATCGGTGGCAAGGAGGTTAGGGTTAAGGTTAAGGATCCTCAAGCCATTAAGATTCTCCAAGAAAGCGTCAGCGACGGTATTGAAGTACTTGTAAGGCTTAAGGTATCAAACCTTGACGGTGGTAGCATCGTTGCGGAGGATGTTAGGGTTGTGCATAAAGGAATGATCAGCCCTCCTTACGAGGATGTTGATCCATCGGTGCCCGCTACCTTCGCTAGGAGGAGTTACTTAGCTATAAGGCTTCCCAGATACCAGAAGATACTGAAGGTGCAACACATTATACTGAAGTCTGCACGCCGTTTTCTAGAGGAGGAAGGCTTTATCGAATTGCTCCCGCCAGTGATCAGTACTGCGAGTGACCCCGGTTTGAGAGGCGCTCGGAAGCTTAAGACCGTGCTTTACGGTCGGGAGTATGAGTTGATGTCCAGCATCATAATGTTTAAGCAGGTGGCGGCGTCAGCCTTAGGGAAAGTATACTTCATCGCTAGGAACGTTAGGGAGGAACCGCCTGAAAACGCCGCAACATGGCGGCACCTAGTAGAGTTTACTCAGCTTGACGTGGAGCAGGTCGGGGCAAGTATGGAGGACATGATGAGGTTAGGTGAGAAGTTAATCAGCAGGATCTGCGTAGATGTGCTAAGTGAGGCAGGAAACATAGTAAGGGAGTTCAACCCCAGCCTCGAGTGCCCCACCCCACCTTTCAAGAGAATAACATTTAAGGAGGCCGCACAGCTAGCAAGGAGCCTCGGCGAACCCACCCCAGATTACGGTGAACTCACACAGAAGGGAGAGGAGGCCCTCAGCAAACACTTCAGCGAGCCATTCTGGATAGTTAATTTTCCTTCAGCATCCCGTGGATTCTATTACTTAAGGGATCCGCAGAATCCCAAGTATAACCGCGACTTTAACCTAATACTTCCGGGAGGCTTTGGCGAAGCAATCGATGGCGGTGAACGAGAATATAGATACGAAGAGATCTTAACTAGGCTCAATGAGCTTAGCGAGAACCTAAGCAAGTACTCATGGTTCCTCGACGCACTGAAAGCCGGGATAGCACCATCAGCCGGCTTCGGACTGGGAATAGAGAGACTAACAAGATACCTACTGAACTTAAGGTACATCTGGGAGGCGACAGCATTCCCCAAACCACCAGGCGTAACTGATACGCCATAACCACTCTACCAAGGCGTCCCAACGACCCGCACACCGCAATAAAAACTCATTAATAAAATTCCCCAATACATCAAAGGACTGAGTAAGTATGGATGAATTAAACATTAAGATCATTAAGGCGCTGCAGGAGAACGCACGCCTTAAAGCATCAGAGCTAGCAAGGATTCTTAAAAGACCACGCTCCACAATACTGCAAAGAATGGAGAAGCTTGAGGATGAAGGTGTAATCCTAGGGTATAGCGCCGTAGTGAATCCCTGGAAACTTGGCTACAACTACCTCGCATACATAATGCTGAGGATAAGAAGAGGTATTTACGCTAGGCTAGATCAAGTGCAGATAGCCAAGAAAATACTTGAGGATACATCCGCTAGAAGTGACCTACCCTATGTTGAGGAAGCAAGCATAGTTACCGGTACATACGATATAATGCTGAAGGTCTGGATTCGCGATTGGGCTGAACTATCCAAGTTCCTCCTAAATTACCTGTCAAAGATAGAGGAGATAGCATCCACAGAAACTTTCATGGTGCTACAGAAACTCCCAGAAAAACCAAAACCCATACCACCTAGGGGAGATATCATTGAGCGGAGAAGATAAACAAGAAAAGTACGTAACGTGCGTAAAGAACATAGAATTCCACGCCGCTCACGCAACGCCAGTCAACGGCGCACCATTACTACACGGACATACATTCATAGTACATGCATGCGTTGAAGGGGAATTAACGAAAGGAGGCTGGGTAGTAGACTTCACTCTCCTCTCTAATATTGTAAAGGATGTCATTAATCAGGAATATAACTTCAGGTTACTCCTTAATAGAGAAGATGCGTCAAAAGTTAAGATAATCGCGCCTTTTAACGTCAGGATAACGTATGTTAACGGACCCCCAACCGCTGAACTACTAGCTAAGGACATATGCCAGAAACTAAGCAAGCGCATGCTCGAGGAAAGCATACCGCACAGTAGTATTAAGGCATACAGAGTAACGGTATGTGAAGGCAACGACCTCTGCGCTGAATACATGACTCACTTCACAAGAGAATAGGCAACCCTACTTAACACCACAGTTAGGCCTAGCATGCACGCAACTAAGCACTCAGCGACCCACAGGAAAGGGTCGAGTGACGTTAACGCGTAACCCAGGCTAAATAGTGCTGTTGAGAAGCTAAGCACTATGCTAAATTTTGTGAATGCGCCCCAAACGCTATAGCTCCCAGTAATCTTCAGTAATGTTTTGAGTACCCTACTGTTCTTTATCTTTCGGTACTCCATAAACCTACTAACTTCCTGCAGGCCAGCCTCAGTTAACCTATAGTAAACATCCATCTTACTGTTTCCACGTGACTTCAGCACCTTCTTTAGAAACCCTAACCTCCCATGCTTACTCGTAGCGACGTCCAGGTAACCCGATAAGGTTGCTGGCGTAACACCAAGTTTCCTTGCGAGCTCGTTTAATGACATTTCTTTATGCTCTGTTAAGCCTAGGATCAGTAATGTATCATAAATATACTTATATGTCAAAAGATTCTTCGAGACATCAAAATGTGTGCGCGCCGTATAACTAACACCCATAGCACTGTTCGACAATACTGTATTTCCCCTACGCTGACCGCCACTCAATAGCTTAAGCACTTTACGGACGAACCTCTCTCCCTCCTCGGTAAGCACGTAAGTTCCGTCAGCACGACGTAGCACTAGGCCCTTAGAAATTAACTTAGTGAGCGCATCATACACAGACTTCGTTCTTATACCTAAAGCCAATGCTGCCTCCTTAGCACGTATGCCCTTAGACTTACTGCCCATGTATAGTATCAGCTCTAATTGAATCGTTGACTTAGCAAAATCCAGTACTGAATCAAGTTCCCTTAGCAGTTCAATTCCACTTGCAAGTAATACACCATTATTTTGTGTTAACGCGCACATCATCCCTCCCTACGTATTACGATAAAAGAGCAACTAATAGTCGAAATACTCATCGAGCCACTAGTTCGTTGGAAGAAAAGTTTTT
>JAMOOZ010000017.1 GCA_027064885.1 Desulfurococcales archaeon | reverse complement strand
AGGTGAAACAACTATAGGATTCCTGAGACCCAAGTCTTCTAGTTTCTTAGAGAAAACCCTGGAGGGTATTATATTCTTTGCTTGGCCCGCGAAGTACCCTAAGCTTTCGGGTTTATGTATGTCCACGACGTACAACGTGTTCGCACCTATAGCACTCAGTAGCCTTAGCACGGTTCGTACACTGACGGCTTCACCAGGCAGAAACTCACGGTCTTGCCGTGCATATGCTAAGTAGGTGAGTACTAATTCTATACTACGTGCATCATGACTCCGTATGGCGTCTATAGCATAGAAGAGCTCCAATAACCTCTTGTCCTGCTCAGGGAATGTCGTCTGCACGAGGACAATATCTTCATCATTAACGTTAGCTCCTATCCTGACGTAAGACTCACTGTCTGGAAATATCTTCTTTTGAATTAAATAGAATCGAGACCCCAATTTTTCAGCAACTTTCCTCCCTATACTCTCTAGTTCAGGAAACGCCAATACTATCATTCTCGTCCCCCTATGTTCTAATTCCGTTGCTCCCCTTATTGACGTATTCGGTGTTACTCGATAACTTAATCCCCGACGTAAGTACTACTTACTAATGGATGGTGATGCTGAAATGCCTAAGAAGCCCGACCTTTCAAAGCCTTGGGTGAGGGAGGCGAAGTATTGGGAACGGCTGGATGATGGGAAAGTAAGGTGTAACTTATGTTCAAGAAGATGTATAATACAACCCGAATCATATGGGGTCTGCGGCGTTAGGTACAATCACGAAGGGAAGTTATATACCTTAGTATATGGCCTACTCACAGCCGCGAATGTAGATCCTATAGAGAAGAAACCCCTTAGTCACTTCCATCCTGGCTCATTAGTTATGTCCATTTCCACTGCTGGCTGCAACTTCATGTGTAAATTCTGCTTAAACTGGACTATAAGTCAAGCACGTCAGGATAAGGTTATTGGAGATTACTTCACTTCAGATGAGATTGTAAACCTTGCTCTAAGGTATGGAGCTGATGGCATGAGTTATACCTACAATGAGCCCACAGTCTTCTATGAGTTCATGCTCGACACAGCTAAGTTAGCGATAAAGCATGGCTTGTTTAACACCATAGTGACTAATGGGTACATGACTCCCGAAGCTATTCACGAGCTAGCACCTTACCTGAACGCAGCGACTGTTGATATCAAGGGAAACGCCGACCCTTCGTTCTACAGAAAATTCATGGGGGTAAATGACCCTACACCGATCTTCGATGCCTTACTCGAATTTAAAAAGCACGGGGTGTTCGTAGAGGTAACAGATCTTGTCGTTCCGAGATACGGTGATGATGAAGACGCTATCAGGAAATTAGCTAGTTGGGTAGTAGATAATCTTGGGCCTGATACACCTTTCCATGTATTAAGATTTCACCCTGATTTCCTCATGCGTGACGTACCATCAACGCCTCTGAGAACCCTGGAGAGGCATGCAGAGATAGCTAAGGAGTGCGGTCTGAATTATGTTTACATAGGGAACGTGCCTGGTCACCCTTTAGAGAACACTTATTGCCCTAAGTGCGGAGCACTCTTGGTGCGGAGATATGGCTTCGACATAGTTGAATGGAACCTCAGTGATGATAATACTTGTCCTAAGTGTGGACATAAGATCAACATCGTTGGGAAGTATAAGAGGCGCTCGAGATACCTGCTTTGGTGGTGAGCTGATGTACTATATATTGATTTCAGGGCCCGCAGGCTCAGGAAAGTCAACCTTGGTTAAGGCCCTTGGGGAATGGATGGAAGAACATCAAATGGATGCCGTGAGAGTGAATTTTGATCCTGCTGCCGAGGTGCTCCCCTATATCCCCGACGTTGACGTGCGGAGATACGTTAGTGCGCGTGATCTAATGACTAAACATGGTTTAGGCCCTAATGGCGCGATGGTCGCCAGTGTTGATTATTTAGTGAACTATGTTGTTGACATTAGGAATGAAGTAGAGGAGTCGCGCGCGAACTACGCGTTGGTAGACCTACCCGGTCAATTGGAAGTTATAGCATTCAGGCGCCTAGGGCCTGTAATAATTAAGGAGTTAGTTAGGGGCTATAAATCCGCTATGGTTTTCTTAGTGGATGTTAGGCTGGCTGCTGAAATGTCCTCTGCCCTTTCAATAACGCTTCTCGCGCTCTCTACCCTCTATAGGTTGGAACTTCCGTTGACGTTAGCACTTAATAAGATTGACTTAGTTACTACTAATCTATCGGATCCCGAGGAGCTGCTTGCAGTGCTTAAGAATAACGTGAACCTCCTGAAGCTCCTTGAAGATACGCACAGTTGTGCGGAGTTAGCTTTGTCAACAGTTTTCGTTGACCCGGAAATTAGTGAGAACCTATGTAGAGTAGTAAAGGATGCTTTCAGCGAGGTGATACCTCTCTCAGCTAAGGAGGGCTACGGCATTGATTCGCTTTACGCCGCTACGCAAAGAGTTTTAGCTGGAGGTGAGGATTTCCTTACCGAGGAACCCAGCGGATTCTACTGAAGCACATTTGCTAGGGCTTAAGGAATAATTATAAATAAACTACCCGCAAGAGCTTTTATTTCCCCCACGTAGTGTTAAGTGGGTTTTCGTAATGAGTGCCGCAGAAAAAGTCAAGCGGATTATTGAGGAGGCAAAGAAGGAAGGTAGAACGAAGCTATTGGAACATGAGGCTTATGAAGTTCTTGCGGCATATAATCTACCCGTCCCTAAGGCCGCACTAGCTAAGAGCGAGGATGAAGCCGTCAAGATAGCTAACGAAATCGGTTATCCTATCGTACTTAAGATAGTAAGCCCTGACATCGTCCACAAGTCTGACGTGGGCGGAGTTAAGATTAACTTAAAGAGTGAGGAGGATGTAAGAAAAGCGTTTAAGGATATCATGGGAAGCGTCAAGGAGAAGGCGCCCAACGCTAGAATTACGGGCATTCTAGTGCAGGAAATGGTTCCGGAAGGTCTCGAAGTAATAGTCGGTGCTACGCGAGACCCGACCTTCGGGCCAGTACTGCTCTTTGGTTTAGGCGGGATCTTTGTGGAGGTGCTTAAGGACGTAAGCTTCAGGATAGCTCCAGTAACGAAGTATGATGCGGAGACCATGCTCAGCGAGATTAAAGCGTCTAAGCTACTAGAAGGGTACAGGGGTATGCCACCTAGAGATAAGGAGGCGTTAGTCAACATCATAATAAACCTCTCGAAGTTTATGGAGGAACAAGACTCTGTGAGTGACGTTGACCTTAACCCAATAATGGCTTTCGAGGCTGGTAAGGGAGCTAAGATTGCTGACGCACGAGTGCTGATAAAGTGACGTCCAAAATCTCTAGAAGGGTTGGGTCTTGCAAAGCGTGAGTAACGAAGAGAAACTCCTGCAGCAAATAGACGAGCTACGGGGACAAATAAAGTGCCTTAAAGAACAAAGAGCAGAGATAGCATCAAGGATCAGAGAGCTGAAAGCTGAGAGAAGAGAGCTGATAGAAAAGATCAAGGGTTATAGAAGTGAGCTACAAAAGCTGCGTGAGACACTTAACGAGCTAAAAGAGAAGCGCCAGAACCTGATAAGTCAGAGACGCGAACTTATTAAGAAAATTAGGCAGGTCAAGTCTGAGTTATTTGCCAAGAAGTCCGTCTTGAGTAACGCACGAGGCGCTAACGTGACCATAGGGAAGATTAAGAGCAGGATCGACAGGCTTGAATGGAGAATAATAACTGAGTCGCTTCCGCTTGAAGAGGAGAACCGCATAATAAAGGAGATAGCCCGCCTAGAAGCGCTGCTCGAGAAGGCCCTTGAAGCACGAAGAGCGTATGAAGAGTGTAAGGAACTCAGGGCTGAGCTAAAGAGTTTGATGATAGAGCTAAACGACATAAACAAGAAAATAAATGATATATCAGAGAAAATAAACAGTGTACGAAACCGTATCGGGGCATTGAAAGAGGATGTAAGTAATCTTCAACAGGGAATAGATGAAAAAAGTAAAGAAATTATGGAAGATGCACAGAAACTGGCGGAAATAACAGAGCAATTAAATGAAATAATACCTAAGTATCGTGAAGCACAAAGTAAGCTACGTGAAATTCGCTTAGGTAGGAAAAAAGCGGTAGAGGAAGCCATACTAAGTAAGAAGCGTGAAGAAGCTGAGCGAAAGTTAAAGGAAGGAAAAAGACTAACCTTTGAAGATCTCAAAATTCTTTATGGTTTGAATAATAAGGAATCTTCCAACGCATAATTCTTTTGTTGCCTAGTACTATGATCGTAGTAGTAATTAGAGTAGAGCGACTATTTCAACGCAGAGTGTATGGCTAAGGTTAATTAACGCGATTAATGAACCTTGACTTAGATAACGTATGGGGGCTAGAGAGTGGGTGTAGAGCGCACCTTAGTGCTGGCAATAGATTTTGACGATGACCTGGGGCGTGTTGGTATTAAAACGCCTATCTTAGGTTATAGGGATGTTCTTGCGGCTGCAGAGAAGTACGCGTTAGCCAGGCCCCAGGACGCAGA
>JAMOOZ010000016.1 GCA_027064885.1 Desulfurococcales archaeon | reverse complement strand
GGTCTTCGCCTGCCTCAATGGATTCAATTCCTAATGGTACTGGTTTCACGAGGTGGGGTGGTGTTCAGGGTATTGTTTGGGGGCCGTCTTCCTTAGTGAACGCTTCTACGGCTGGTAACGCTTCCTTGACGATGGTGTTTAGGCCTGAGGTGTCCTCATGGAGTGGTGATTACTTGTTATCGCCTAATCCGTTCGCTTACCTTGCAGGGTATGAGGACGTGACGTTAACTATTAATGCTTCGGCTCAGGAGGTTGAGGTGTTGCCGACTTCAGGTTCGTTTAACATTACGTTTAAGTCTAGTGTCTCCTCGGTTACGTTCACGGTGTCGCCTGATACATACACTTACGGTTACTACGGGTTTAACGGGACTCACCTACTGAGTGAGGCCTACGGTTCCACTGGCTTGAGGTGGGGTGTTCTCGGGTTTAACGGTTCGTTAGAGCAGGTCGTGATTAAGGGTTCTGAGGCTAACGTGAATGTCTCGTTCCTTAACCTTACCTTGTCGAGGACGGACGTGATTAGGACTGGCTTGGCTTTAGGTGCTTCCTTCAAGTACGGTTTCGTGGATACGGTGTCGGGTGCTTCGGTTTACGTGGACTTTAACGTGTCGAGTGCGGAGGTTAGGTTAGTGACGCCTGTTTCTTCTGTGTCTTTAGGTACACCTACGATGCCTTGTGACGTTATTGTGGGTGTGGTTGTTACCCCAGCTAATGTGACTTACGCTATCGCTGTTTACGCGTGGACTGAGAATAACGTGACTAGGTACGCGCTTAAGTACGCACCTGTCGGTGTGGTGTCTGTTAATAACTTAGACATGTTCATTAATTCATCGCCTACGACCTCGGGTTCCTTCATGGTTGAGAGGTCTGCGGTGTTCTGGGGTGCGGCCCTAGAGTGGCTGTCCTTAGGTGATATGAAGTTAACGGTTCACCCACCCACCATAGGGGCTTCCAAGATATTCTACATAGCCATCAATAAGCCTGGTTACGTAGTGAAGTATAACCCAATGAGCGGTTCCGTGACCTACGCTTGGGACTCGAAGTACACTGCACCATTAACGCTGGTTGGGTTCAAGGGCTTCCAGCTCTCAATGACTTACTCTTCAGCAACGATCTCTAACGTCCTTATCTCACGGGATGAATACCCAGTGCAGTTCTCGTTGGGGTTCACCGCATTAGTTATTGTTGATACTAATTCGAGGACAGTGTCGATCATGGCTGTCTCGCCTTCGCAGGCACCAGTATCTATGACTCAATCAATCTCGATTTCCGCTCCGAACACTGCGGTACCGACGATCGCGCCCCCACCTAACCCAATACCTGATTTTAGGAGTATTGGTTTCGCTGTTCCCGCTAATGTGTGGGCGATGGTGATGGTTGCTTCGATGGTTGCTTTAGCGATTTCCGTGGCTAGGACTGGTGGTTCGGTGGGTGCGGCTATTGCTTTGGCCGCAGGTATTTACGCCATCATATTCGGTGCTTTAGGTAACTGGTACCTCTTAGGCATGGCGATGGTCGCCCTGGCCGTGGGTATCGCGATGAAGTATATGGGTAAGTAACAAGAAATAAATCTTTTATTGGTGCTTCTATGTTGGGGGTGTTCATGCGTTCAGCATGGTTGGTGACGTTACTGTTTGTGGTGTACGTGTTCACGGCTTTCGCTTCGCCGTTAGTGATCGTAGTGCGTGGTGGGAATATCCAGTATTCCGCTAACGGCACCCTCATATATAATGGTTCGGGCGGCGAGATCCAGGTTCCTATGCCGCCTCCTAGCTGGAATTATACTGGGTGGATGGCTTCGGTCTATCCTTCAGGGCCGCATCAGGTGTACTATAACGTGTTCTGCGTGTATGAGTCACAGTGTTCGGACGCTTACTTCTACGTTATGAATCCTGATACTGGGGAGTACATCACCCTGGTTTCCTTAGTGCCTGGGGAAACGTATAACGGTACTGTGGACGTGCCCAGTAACTTATCCATTGTTTTCGTGGGTATCATGTCACGGGACATGAGTTTAGGTGCTGGGCCCTACTACATCATGTTGCCTAATTCCTCCGTTACTTCCGTTAACGCTACGGCTATTTCCTCGGAGCCCGTCTTCCTTATTATGTGGTATTTGCTTCCTGTCGCGCCAGTTATTGCGGCTGGGCTCCGTAGGCGTTCAGCGTTAGGCGGTGTCGGCATGGCTACCATAGCACTCATTCTTTGGGGGCCTACACACATGTTTATTCAGGAGCCGTTACCCACGGTCTTAACCTCCATCGAGGTCGCCGTAGGTATCCTGCTGTTTGTTGCGGGTGAGCGGTGATTCTCAAGGAATAAATACGGGTTTGACGTGATTGTGTCGGTGTTAGTTTGGCGGTCGCGAGTGCCTCCGCGAAAAAGCATTTTCAGTGGTTGAGGAGTAGGTTCGCACCTTACCTACCAGTCGTGATTATACGTGGTGCTGTGTTTAGGGCCGAGCCCTTAGGTAGGCGTAAGTGGTTGCTTACGGAGTTCCTTGGTTGGGCAGGGACTGGTTCCTCGTTCGTGTTGACGCCTAGGCATGTGTTCATGCTTCACCGCGTACCTAGACTTAACCTTAAGCGTAGGGAGACCCTTAAGAAGTTCGTTACTAGGTCGAAGGTAGTGGTTGTTGGTGGGGAGGAGGTGTTTTAAGAAATAAATAGATTGTGGGTGATTCATTCATAGGTGGGTTCGTATGGCGCATAAAGTCAGGTATACGTCCAAGGTTTCGAAGTCCGAGTACTTGTCGGCTAGGGAGTTAGCGACCCATATTGTTGCTTTGGCGAGGGCTTACGGTAGGATTAAGTTCGTGATTCATAGGTGGGGCGTGGGTTACCTTCCCGAGGGTTTCCGAGGACGTGTTAAGTACTATACTGTGAGTAAGGTCGGCGTAGGTCGTTACGCGCTTTACAGGCATTTAGGCGGTAAGACTAGGAAGGTTGCTGAGGGTTCAGCCACCCGCGTTGAGTCCGTGCTCACTAGGTTACTGGCTCGGATTATTAGGTGGTGATTATGGCTGTAAGACGCAGGATAAGGAGGAGAGTGAGGTTCAGGCCTAGGGTAGGTGTTATCTGGGAGGCGCCGAAAGCAAGGAAGAGGGAGTTCGAGGTAGTCCCCATAGTCCTTCCTGACGGGAACGTAGGGATAATTATTAAGGCACCTAAGCTAGGGCCCTATTACTTACCACCGATAATTAATGAGGATATGACGGTTCCACTACCTAAGAAGTATGAGGTCATACTGAGGAAAGAATTAGGTAATGACTTCAGGCAGTTACTGCCTGAAGTAGTGTTCGTGGATTACGGACAGCTTTTCGGCACGCATAGTAAGTCTTCACGGAAGAAGAAATAATTTCCCCTAACTTAAACTGATTTTTAACATGATTAAGTTAACACAGCATACATCCTAGAAATAATTATTCTGCGTCAGTAAGCTACGGCCCTCGCTTCCCAGAGAGACCTCACCACGCTGTAGGCCTCTCTAGCCCCTGAGCGGATTGCCTTAATCACCTTAGGCACTTCTAGACCCATTAACACTGCCTTGGGCATCCTCCAAGTGAATACTGGTCTCCCGTTAACTATTTCCTTGTAGTTACCTGTAATGATGGCTTTCCTACCGTTCAGCTTCACCCTAAACGTTAATTCGAAGTGCTTATGCCCTCGCCTGTAGGTATGCTTAACTATAATCACTCCCTTCTTCTTCACGAGCTGGAACGCCTTCTTCCTTTTTTCCTTAAGCATGATGCTCTCCAATTACTGTTTCAGGTTCACGTAATTTATTTCTTAAAGTAATACGCACCTCTGCTATTTAAGAAATAAATTATATTAGTTCTAGTAATTCACGGTGTTTTTATTGGCTTTACTGAAGCGTAGGCGTAAAGACGTGAGGATGATACGTCAATACAGAGCAATTAACAACAAACCTAAGAGATTAGGAGGGTTCTTTTCTTATTTAGGCGGGGATTCTCGGTGGGCAGATAGAATTGTTGATATGCTTCCTAGCGGAGAAACCTTCGTAGAAGTATTTGGTGGTGGAGGATCTGTAACGATTGAAGCCTTAAGAAGGGGAAAATATCATAGATACATTCTAAACGATATTGATCCGCTCGTGTATCATGCTTACAAGCAGGTCATTAACGGTACTCCAACTGAGTGGAATAGGATAATTGAGGAGGTGAATCATATAAAGAAAAGGATAATGTTTCGGAATGGTAAGGATTGGGCTTTGCGATTACTTGATAAATGGAATAAAGAATGTTATGAAAATGATGTGTGTGATAATGCATTAAAGGCTTTAATGTTAGGTTTTTGGATGCGTGGGAAACCTATTTTACAGAGAACTATGTCATTATTAAATAATAAAAGATGGATTAACCGATGGTTAAATATTAAGAAGTTATTCCAAGTGCATCATGCTAGAGTGTATAGGAAAGATGCTTTTCGATTGATTAGAGAGTTTGATAGTCCTTCGACGGTGTTTTATCTTGATCCACCGCATGTTG
>JAMOOZ010000015.1 GCA_027064885.1 Desulfurococcales archaeon | reverse complement strand
GGTTGGGGTTGAGTCTATTTATCAATTTCCGAAGTGGTTGCGGTTGATTCAAAAGATCATTGCTTGGACTCCTTTACGGTTCGTAAAGGGGAAGAGGAGAGTGCTTAGGAAGTTTGGGTTTGAGGTGACTAAGCCTTATAAGATTCGTGGTAATACATTACTTGATGATGTTAAGTCTGTGGGTATTAACGTGCCTGGTGTGTCGCTGGATAAGCGCTTCTATAAGATCTTGGACTTGATTGATAGGGGGGAGTTTTTCGCGGCTGTTAGATTATCGTATGGATTGACTAGAGATGTTTTCGTTAAGGTTAGGGAGGCCGTGGAGGTTGGTTGGGCTGACCTAATATTCGGTTACGTTAATTTGCTGGATATTGTTGGGCATTTGTTCTGGGTTAAGGAACCTAAGGAAGTGGTTATGGCGTATAAGTTCGTGAGTTCTTGGGTGGAGGTTCTGAGGAAGTTAGCTATTACTAGTGGTTACCACGTCATTATCATCTCGGATCATGGTATGAGGGATTCTGGAGATGGTGTGACTGGGACTCACACGGAGTTTGGTTTCTGGGCCTCGACTTTAAGGGACTTCTCTCTTTCCTCTCCTTATGAGTTTAGGGAGAAGGTGGTGAGGCTTGTTAGGGCAGAAGCTGATTAGGTTGTGGGTGTATTTTAAGCGTGCTCATAATGTTTACTTTGTTTATGCTTTATCGTTTTTTAACTTCATTACGATAACTTATTCATTATTGTTGGTGCCGTTATTTAACGTGCCTAAGGAACCTTTATGGTTCGTGGCTTATGGTGTTGTCTTCACTTTAGTGTATATTGCTGTGTGTGTTACGGTGGGTAGGTGGGATTTCAGGAAGGGTACTGTTCCCGCGGAGGTTGAGTTGTCAACTAAGGTTAATCCTTGGGTTCGTGACCTTTCTAGGGCCTTAATTCTTTTGTCTGAGGGTAGGGTTGAGGAGGCGAGGGAGGCGCTTAAGCGGTGGGCGAGGACATAATGTGGATGTCTGGGTTTGTGAATTTGATGGGTGGGCTTTATGGTTTAGTTATGTTTGTTATGGGTAGGAGGAATCGGTCTTGGTTGTGGGGTGTGTTTGACGGTCTGGTTTGGTTTATTGTTTTTAGATCAGTGTTAGTTGTTTGGTTGTTTAGTCTTCCATTATGGCATAGTTTAATGTGTGTAGCTGGCCCCTTAACTCTGCTTATCGGGTACTACTGTGTGAGGGAGGGTAAGGGGGATGGGTTAAGGGTGATGTCAGCTTTCTTTGCTGTTGGTTACTTATTGGTTATTTTGGGTATGGGACTCACATCTAGGTTATCGCCTGAAGCTGTGATTGTGTATGGTTTTTCAATCCTGCTTACTTATGTTATGCTGGGTGATGATTTCGGCAGGTTCTTGATTGGTTTGGTGTTTATTATGGGATTCATGTCGGATGTAAGGGAACTCACGATTATCGGTTATATTGATTGGGGTATTCATTGGCCTACTACTTACTTACTTATGCCGCATTTTACTTTATGGGTTATTGCTTTGTGCTTTATGCTTAGTGTTTCTAGGCATGGTTCATGGGTTGATGTCCTAGTGCCTTCATTATTGGTTGTGGCTGTAAACATATATCCTGTGTTTAAGTGGTTGTGTCTTAACTGTGTGTGTAGACCTTGTCCATACTTAGCGATTCCTTTATTTCCTTGGGGATTCTTATTGAATCTAGCGATTCGATTCGCTCCTTTACCTTTGGGTTATGTGTTCCTTGAATGGTTCAAAAAGGGTTATACCTGATTTTGTTGGGTGGTATTAATGTCTCAGAGTGTGTCGCCTCCGCAACCTTCGGTGCCTGTGGTTAAGTCCCGCACGGTTATGGAGAAGGTTATGGATTTGATGTTGCTTTCCTTGGCGCAGGGTGAGGAGACTTTCAGGGATGTTTTGCTTAGGTTCATGCCTGTGATTATTTATCGTTTGGAGGCGTATTTCTTTGATGAACGTCGTAAGGGAATGATGCAGGTTTTTAGGGAAACTGTGTTGGCTGTTTTTAAGAAGAAGTATAAGGATATTCCTCCGCCTGAGTTGGAGGAGGATGATTTACCCTCGATTATCATGGATAAGTTGGTGAGGACTATGCGGGCTCATGTGAGTAAGACGGATATTAGGGATATTAGGGTTCTTAAGGAGTCTGAGATTATGGAGGAGTTGCGTTACCGTGCGGCCTTAATCATATTTACTGCGGCTCAAGTTGCGTTGAATTACTGGGGTGAGTTGCAGTGATGTCGGTTTACACGTATTCCGTCATCCCTTTTAATGTCGGATTTCAGAATTTATTGGAGGTGGTGGGTGGATGGTGGAGTTGACGGAGGAGCTCCGAAAGGCGACGTTTGAGTACCTTGGGGTGTCGGATTCCAGCAAACTCCGACATATTGAACGGGTAGTGAACTTCTTCAGTGGGTTCCCTGAGATAATCGTGTTAGAGACCAGCAAGATGGCTAACCCTATATATGTGATGTCTTATCTCGCAACTAATCGTGAACCCCAGAAAAAGAGGGAGTTAAAGAACCGCTTCATCATAGGGTTCCTATTCTGGACAGGGGTTAGGGTTAATGAAATGATCGAGACTAAACGTAAGGACTTAGACCTTATCACTAGGACTTACAATGTCCCCACCCTCAAGCAGAGGAAGCGGGTGTATCGGCCGATACCCTTAAACCACGTTCCTGTGGCGGAGCTGAAGCTCTGGAACAATTACTTAACCACCTTCGCTAATCTAGGGGATAGGTTAGTCGGCATAACCGACCGTCAGGTGGAGAGGATAGTGAAGAAGGTGTTAGGCCCGAAATTCACGCCTCACACCCTAAGACACGGACTAGCGCTATGGCTCTACGAATACACGAAGGACATACGTGTAGTATCGCAGATCCTCAGGCACACAAACATAGCGAATACCCTAATCTACACGCGCCTCTCTCTTGAGGGGGTGCGGGAAAAGATAGCTCTTTAATTTTTAACTGAAGTGTTATAGCTTCTTCGGGTGATATAATGGCTCAGGTACGGTTAATCGCGCACTCAGTCCTCGTTAATAATGAGGATTGCCCCAAAGATCCAAGACGCCTTATTATGATGGCAGTTAAAACCTCTCAGGGGAAGCTGAGAGACAATTTTAGTTATTATGCTTGCGAATATGAGGAAGAAAGGATAGGTAAGTGGGTCAGGTTATCTGCCAAGTTTCCGTCAGTCCAGGAGCACATAGTGTTTACCTTCCTTATCGAGGGGATCTCAAGGGTTACGTCCCATCAGTTAGTAAGGCATAGGTTGGCGTCATACACTCAGGAATCGCAGAGGTATAGTAATGCTAGGCTCTCTTACGTGGTGCCCCCATCGGTCGGTAGGGCTGGGTCTGAAGCGATCAAAACATATATCAGAGCCATTAATGAGGCTTACAGAGCCTATAAAGAATTGATTGAGGCTGGAGTCCCGCCTGAGGATGCTAGGTATATTCTACCTCAGGCTCTCACAACCACGATAATAATGACGGTGAACCTTAGGGAGTTAATTCATATTGCTAAGCTCAGGTTAAGTCCTGAGGCCCAGTGGGAAATACGTGAAGTCGTGAAGCAAATGATCGAGGAAGCCAGCAAGGTAGTTCCCGAAATAAAGGAATTAATTGAGGTGTGATTATGGGGGTTATGGGTTGGCTTACCAAGAAGGTCGCTAAAAGAAAGTTGAAATGTCGGTTCTGTGGTAGGGTAATACCTAAGGGGAATGAATACTGGGTTCTGAGATATAGGCAGGGCCCCTATATTAGGCGCTATGTACTATGTCGGGAATGTGCTGTTAGGGAGGCGGAGGAGGATGTTCGTGCATGGATTAGTGCGGCGTTTAGGGAAGAAATGTGCGTGGAGAGGGGCATGTTTGATCGAATGAAAGTGTTTGATGCCTTAGCTCACGAACTGGCGTTCGGTGCAAAGAGATGGTATGAGTGTAGAAGGGATCCAGAGGCATTGGCTGATGCGGCTAGGAGGATGTATACTGAAATATTCCGAGATGATATGTGGGAACTTGTGGACTTCAAGAAGGTGGCTAGGGAATTCCTAGAGAGTATTGATAGGAATGGCATATTTAATGGTCTTCCTGTTAAGTGGGTGTGAGTTATGCCTACGTATGTTGCTGGTATTGATGACTTGATTGAGTTGTTAAGTAAGATGAAGAGGAAGGGTTACCGTTATGTTGTGGTGAGTAATGAGGCTGTCGGTAATTGGGCGGCACCTACTAGAAGAAGGAAGTATTACACTGTTAGCTTTGCTGTGAGTGGGGATGTGTTTGATAAGGATGGCTTAACTAACTTGCTGGGGGCTGTAGGTTTAGCTGTCTTCCTGTATAAGGATGATGTAGTGTTCTCTGAGGAGTTTAGGAAGAAGTTTAGGGAGTTGGATAGTCGTGGGGAGTCTTAAGAGGGTGAGTTGTGATGACTCCTAATTGTAGGCGGTGTAAATGGTTTATAAGGGTTAGAGAGTCTGATGATGGTATTAAGGGTATTTGGCCTAGG
>JAMOOZ010000014.1 GCA_027064885.1 Desulfurococcales archaeon | reverse complement strand
CAAAGGAAAAAACTTTCAACCCGGTTTGAATTACGTAAACCCGATTAACCTTTAATCCTCTTAACCCTAATTAGGAACGGCGTTAAGAATGAAACGCGTTACCATTGAAAAAATCGGCAATCAAGCCCTAAAGGAAGCCTTAATCGAGGAGGTGAGCTCCCTAGCAGAGGAGCAGGGTGTACGACCGGAGGACGTTACTGTATACGAGTACCCCTTCGCCCCCGTCAGGATTCAACACATAGTTAATGAGCTAGGTAAGGAGGGTTATGTATTACTGGGCACGACCGTTATTGAGGGTAGACTCTACCTCCTAGCAGCTAAGAGAGGTGAAGGAGACTTAGGTCTTGCCCCTGACTACGGGCCGAGGGCTCGTGAGGGTGAAGTCAAGTTTGATTAGTCTTAGTTTTCTTTTTAAACCACGGAGCATGGTTATCGAAGCTTATTACGCGTGAATCAATAAATTAATCACATGTTGATGCCCTCATTTAAGGTAAAAGGTTTTTTGCTTCCTCAAAAAATGTTTTAGTGTGGTATCATTGCCCAGCCGTTCTTCTGAGGCTACGGAGTTTAGGTATATAGGCAAGAAGACACCCAGGAAAGACGGCGTGGCTAAGGTAACTGGGAAGGCATTATATGCATACGATATTAATTTACCGGGAATGCTTTACGGAAGGATTCTGAAGAGTCCCTACCCGCACGCCCGCGTTAAGAGCATAGACACCAGCGAGGCAGAGAAGTTAGGGGCGGTCGTAGTAACATTCAAGGACGTCCCAAAGAAGAAGTTCAATATTAGGCTCGTCAGCGTCGACCGCGTAAACTACAAGGACTGGGAAGTCCTCACCGACCACCCCAGATATGTCGGAGAGTACGTGGCGGCCGTCGCGGCCGAGACCGAGGAGCTGGCGCAGAAGGCTCTAGAAGCCATTAAGGTTGAGTGGGAGGTTCTCCCGCATGTCCTAGACCCCTTCGAAGCCCGTAAGGAGGGCGCTCCCAAAATACATGATAGGATATTATTTGGTAGTAAGGAGATCGAGGTCAAGAATAACATAGCGTGCACGCTGAACTACGACGAAGGTGATATCGAGAAGGCATTCAAGGAAGCCGACGTCGTGATCGAGAGGGAGTTCAGAACTAACAGGAGGTACCACATGCAGCTAGAGCCCAAAGTAGCCGTAGCTAGGCCGGAGCCCGACGGAGGCGTAACGGTATGGACAACCACCCAAACAATCCATAATACTAGAATACTGATTTCACAGGTATTCGACATACCTGAGAGTAAGGTAAACGTAATTAAGTTACCTATAGGCGGGTCCTTTGGCTCAAGCATTCAAACAAACATAGTGACGTTAGTGGCGGTGGCCTTAGCCCTCAAAGCAGGGAGGCCCGTGAAGATCGCGTTAACCCGTGAGGAGGACATGATGGACCACTGCGCGTACCAGATGTACTTCAGGCTCAAGGTCGCGGCTAAGAAGGACGGCACTATTGTTGCTGGCGAGCTAGAGAACGTGATGGACATAGGTGGGCATCAGATACAGGCATATCCGCTACTAGGGTGCCTGCTAGGGTGGTTTGTCTCCCTATACAAGTGGAAGAACATTAAGTATAGGGGGGTGGCGGTATACACGAATAAGGTGCCGTCCTGCGCCTTCAGAGGGTACGGCAACCCGCAGATAACTTGGGCTGTGGAAACGATAATCGATGAGCTTGCTGAGGCCATAGGCATGGATCCTGTGGAGTTCAGGCTCAAGAACTACGTGGGTAGGGGCGACCTGTTCTGGGGTCAGGGACCCACCGTTAAGTCCATAGTGAAGAGCGATGGTGTGCCGGAACTCCTGAGGAAAGGCGCGGAACTCATAGGGTGGAGCAAGAGGCCGAAGCCCGGTGAGCAGAAAGGACGCTTCAGACGCGGCATAGGTGTTGGAAGAGGATTCCACACCTCGGGCGCTGGCGGTAAGATCTCCGGCGAGGTCATCGACTACACAGGCTGTATACTGAAGGTCAATGAGGACGGTAGTGTCGACTACATAACGGCGCTGCAGGACCATGGAGGCGGTACCTTAGAGGCCCACGCAAAAATCATTGCTGAGGAGCTCGGCGTTCCGCTTGACAAGATCAACATCGTTTGGGCAGATACTAAGACCACGGTCTATGACGTCTGCACTCACGCCTCGAGAGGCACTTACGTGGGCGGTGAGGCTGCGAGACGTGCCGCACAGATAGTTAAGAGGAAGTTACTGGAGTATGCGGTTAGGCTCCTCGGCGACGTCGTTAACCCGGAGGCCCTTTCCATTAAGCCCGACGAGAAGTTAGGGCAGGGAGTGATCTACGTTGAGGGGATGCCAGACAAGAAGATAACGGTAGGTGAGGTCGCTAGGGAGGCATGGCAAAGGAATTGGGGCTCAATAGCGGCTGTCGTTTCCTACAGGGCCACCAACTCACCGCCAGCGTACACGGTCTACTTCGTTGAGGTGGAGGTCGACACGTGGACAGGTAAGGTCAGGCCTGTGAGGGTCGTTGCAGGCGCTGACGTGGGTACCGTCGTGAACCCGGACCTTGCGGCCGGGCAACTACACGGCGGCTTCGCGCAGGGCTGGGGTATGGCGGTGCTTGAGGACACGCCCTACGACCCTAAGACAGGTGAGTTAGCGTGTAGGGGCTTCATAACGGACTATAAGATACTGACAGCTCAGGACATGCCGAGCCTAGAGAACTTCCAAGTAATCTTCGCCTCGACCTACGAGCCCACAGGACCTTACGGTGCTAAGGGCTTAGGAGAGTCAGCACTTAATCCCGTTGCTGGCGCAGTCGCTAACGCTATCTACAATGCGTTAGGCGTTAGGTTCTATGAACTACCCATAACACCCGAGAAGATCCTCAAAGCCCTTAAGGAGAAGGAAGGAGGTGAGTAAAGGTGCTTAAGTCACCCGGACCTAAGCTAGACCCGAACAAAGCTAACACACACATACTTCCCGAGTTCGAGTATCTAGCGCCGAGAACCATCGAGGAGGCCATCGAGCTACTGAGCAGGTACGGTGAGGACGCCAAGGTGCTGGCAGGAGGCACAGACCTCCTAGTAAGGATGAAGCAAGGCGTGCTCAGGCCCAAGTACCTAATCAGCATAAATAAGATCAAGGAACTCAACTACATTGAGGACCGTGGAGACCACGTAGCCATAGGCGCAGCAACGAAGCTAAGAACCATAGAGAAGTCTAGCCTAATTAAGGAGTTATTCCCCGCACTCTACGAAGCCGTCAGGTCGATGGCTGGGGTGCAGATAAGGAACATGGGAACCATAGGCGGGAACCTATGCAACGCGTCGCCGGCAGCCGACACCGCACCACCACTGCTGGTCTTCGAGGCGGAGGTGGTTATCGCTGGCCCCAACGGTAGGAGGGTAGTCCCCATAACACAGTTCTTCACTGGTCCCGGTAAGACTGTGATGGCGCGCAACGAACTCCTAGTTGAGGTAAGGATACCTAAGCCAGTCAAGCCCACGGGTTCGGCATTCATAAAGATAGCCAGGGTCGCGATGGACCTAGCGAAGGTAAACATAGCCGTCGCACTAAGGATGAACGGTAACGTAGTGGAGGACGTTAAGGTGGCGTTAGGGTCGGTGGCCCCAACACCGATGAGGGCGTACAAGACTGAGGAGTTCCTAAAGGGCAAGGAACTCACGGAGGACGTGATGTGGGAGGCAGCCAAGATCGTGAGGACGGAGGTGAAGCCAATAACGGACATACGGTCAACCGCGGAGTACAGGAGGGAGGTCTCGGGCGTCATCCTTGTTGACGCACTGAAGAAGGCCATGGAGAGGCTTGGGAGGTGATCGTGATGAGCACAAGATTAATTAACTTCAAGCTGAACGGGCACCCCGTAAGCATTGAGGTTAAGGACAACGAGTTACTGATAAATGTGCTGAGAGACAGGCTGGGTGTGCTCAGCCCTAAGTACGGGTGCGGCATAGGTGAGTGCGGTGCCTGCACCGTTCTGCTGGACGGTGAGCCCGTGCTTTCATGCCTCACGCTAGCTGTTGAAGTGGATGGTAGGGAGATAACAACTGTTGAGGGCTTGGCTAAGGACGGTAAGCTGCATCCTGTGCAGGAGGCCTTCATAGAGGAGGGAGCGATTCAATGTGGTTACTGCACACCGGGCTTCATACTGGTTGCTAAGAGGTTGCTCGAGGAGATAAAGAACCCCAGTGAAGAGATGATTAGGGAGTACGTTAGGGGTAACCTCTGCAGATGCACAGGCTACGTGAACATCATTAAGGCAATTAAGCGTGCAACGGAGAAAATTAAAAGCAATAAAACTTAAGTAAACAAAACTTATTTTTCAAATCTAAATCCCTACTAGGCCCTCTCGCAAAGGAAGGAAAAACACATGAAGCAAAAAGGAAGAGGTGTGAGGTAATGGGCACGTTAAAAGGTCACGACATAATATCCGCACTCCAATTCACCCGCGAAGACCTACTCAGGCTATTCAACCTAGCTGAGAGGCTCCGCGAGGAGATCAGGGAGAAAGGCATTCTCGACTATGCTAAGAACAAGGTAATGGCTACGGTGTTCCTAGAGCCCAGCACTAGGACGAAGCTGAGCTTCACCTTCGCCATGGTTAAGCTCGGCGGCAGGGTAATTGACTTCGACGTGAGCAGGTCAAGCCTCGCTAAGGGAGAGACGGACGTCGACACCCTCAGGATAATTGACGGGTATGACCCCGACGTCATAGTGTTGAGGCAGAGTAAACCTGGCTTCCCAGAGCAGATAGCCCCAATGATTAGGGCGCCGATAATCAACGCTGGCGACGGACCGCACGAGCACCCAACCCAAGCCCTCCTCGACGTCTACACCATATGGAGAGAGTTCGGTAAGGTAGACGGGTTAACCATAGGTATAATGGGTGACCTAAAGTACGGCAGGACGCCAAGCAGCCTCTCATACGCGCTCTCGAAGTTCAAGGACGTAACAATATACTACATAGCCCCGCAGGCCCTCCAGATAAGGGAGGAAGTACTCAAGAACATTGAAGGCAAGGTCGAGTACCACCTAGTCAATAACCTATCAGAGGTCATCGAGAAGCTAGACGTACTCTACGTCACCAGGCTACAGAAAGAGCGCTTCAAAGACCCAGCAGAGTATGAGAGGCTCAAAGGAAGCTACAAGATAGACGCAGCATACCTCAAGAAATTCAAGCACATCCCAGTCATAATGCACCCACTACCAAGGGTATGGGAACTCGACTCTAGCGTGGATGAGTTACCGCAGGCAAGGTACTTCGAACAAGCAAGAAACGGGCTATTCGTAAGAGCAGCCCTAATCAAGGAAGTACTGGGTGTGTAAACCACGAAACCAATAATCCTTTTCTTCCTTAAGCATTGCCTAAGCAATCTAATCGTTCTGTTCTTCATGATAATGCGTTTGAGGGAAAAACTGGTCACCTGTTCTTATGGTTCGCTGCATCGCTTACTGATTGAATACCCTAACCTTCCCCGGGAATAGCTGGTGGAGTAATTGTGCGGCATTGTTGGAGGGGCAGTCGTACGTTCCCTCAACTCTGATTTGCGAGCCGTTCGCGAGCCATATTATGAGGTGCCCCTTCTTTGAACTCCAGAAGCCTCGCTTAGGCATCACGACGTCGATCATGCTTACCTGCTCTAGGGGCACTGCATATAACTTATGCTTGTCTAGGGCCTCCATGGTTTTAGCCATGTCTTCCGGGCCGTACCTGATGTCGCCAGGCCTTATGATGCTCCCGGGTATTAGTGCGTAGAGGTAGACGTTAGGGATCCTAGGGTACTTGCCGACTATGAGGTACCTATCAGTAATCACTATGAATTGGTTCTTGCTGAAGCCCTTGATACCTCCTAGGATCTGAGACCCTAGATAACTATTCAACATTTCTTCTCATATAAAAATCAAAAACACCACTAATAAACAGTATGGAACTCACGAACACAAGCTTACGACATAATTATTATAATAGGAATATAGGGCAAGGAATGAGTAGCCCTATTACTAGCACGCATACCTTCCCATTTATTCGAGCAGGATCGCTAAAGCACCTTCTGCGGAGGCTCAAATCCTTAAACGTTGAGGGTTAATGGTACTTGAGGGGATTAATGATGCTTATTGAGGTTGAGTCCCTAGAGGAGCCCCACTCAGTTATCGTGGCTGTTGAGGATAGTGTGGCTGATAGGTTTAAGCCCTCACTACCCTTCGAGTCGGTGGCGGTCGCGTGGAAGCAGGAGGTGTACTTCTCCACGCCCGTCAAGCTCGGGTTAAGTGAGGGTGAGTTAAGCGCTAACGTGGTTAAGGGGTTTGCCTACTACTGGCCTCCTGAAAGGTCACTTTGCCTGTTCTACGGGGTTACGCACGCGTACACCCCCGTAGCTAGGGTCGGGGTAATAGTTGATCCCGTGCAAAGGGTTCCGGGACTAGCTGGTGAGTTCAGGGAGCAGTGCAGGGTCAGGGTTAAGGAGCACGTCATTGATGAAGGTTTGAAGGACTTGGTGGAGATGCTTGAGTCTAGGGGGTACTTGGTGGCGACCCCATTAGATGACGGCGTTAGGGTGATCACGGCGTGTAAGCTTATGGACGTGTATCCTCACAGGTCCGCCGTGACCGTCTACGTCGAGGATTACGGCGCGCACGTGGAGGGCGAGGCGTTAGGGGTATTCAACAACGGGTTGAGTGACGTAGCCCTATTCAACGCAATGGCTGAGGCGGTGAGTAAGTGTAGCAAGCGCTACGCGAGGCTCGACCTAACCGAGGAAGGTTACGTAGCCGTCACGGCGGGCGTGGGTAGCTTAAGTGAGCTTGCCGAAGCTGTTGACGAGGTTATTCAAGCACAGGCATGCGCGTACAGGGAGTTGCTCAGAGTACCTCTGAAGCAGTGAGTTCAAGGGTTAAGCATTATAGGACCTCCTTTTTGCAGGCAAGTCATAGTTTCGGGCGGAGTTGTTAATACCTTCCGTACGCATAGATATTAGCGGGTTTACCCTCCATGTACCCCCGCAACCTCACGTGGGTGGAGCTTAAGGAGTACATAGAGAGCGGTAGAGGACCCCTAGTACTTCCAGTGGGTTCCGTGGAGGGGCACGGGCTTCACCTCCCCGTAAACACTGACACGATCATCGCCAGCTTCATAGCGGATAAGCTAGCGGGGAAGAACAAGTGGATTTCGCTTCCACCCATTACATACACGGCTACAGTACCCGTTAGGCCAGGAAACGTACGTATACCTACACGTGTACTTAAGGAGTACTTAAGGTCCATACTTGAGCACTTCATATCCTTCGGGCAGAAGGAATTCATATTAATCGTAGGCCACGGCGGCCCGGAATTGAAGGAAGTTCTCGTCGAGGTCTGCGATAACCTATGTAGGAGCTGGGGCACCGTAATAAACGCCTTCCACGTGTCGCGAATACTTAAGGACCTCCAGCTAGTGGATACGGACTCAGACAAGCATGCTGGAGAATGGGAAACAAGCATATTAATGGCGATAGACAGCACCCTCGTCAAGAACCTGGAATTCTACAGAGAATGCAGAGACCCACGCCACTATGGGGTCGTCGGAAACCCCCTGAAAGCGTCCCCAGCTAAGGGGCTAAGGTACATTGAAGCAGTGATCAAATACGTTGAAGAGAGCTTCGCGAGAAACATGGCTCATAGGAGATGCTACTATAACTGGATGCTGAAGTAAGTTAGATCCTCGGGATTTCGTGAGGTTGCTAACGCGGGTCAATACCAAATTAATAGAATAAATAGAATACTATCTGCGCGCATCGTTCTGAGGCTCCTACCCCTTAACGTATGAGTACTGCTGCATTAGCTTCCCCCTTGAGTCCTAGTATATCACTTCTATTTAACACTGAGCAGGTCACAATAAAATACACTTATTTTACTGCGCTCTATCTATGCTTAGTAGCTGAGGGGTGAGTGAAGATACCGCCTGATTTGCTGGTGGATAGGTTTGGTAGGCCAGTGAACAAGTTGAGGGTAAGCATAACGTTAAGGTGTAATCACGCATGCATTTTCTGCCACAGGGAGGGGATACCTGCTTCACAGGTTAAGGCTGAGTTAGGTGCAGGTGACTTCGGCTTTGTGGCGGAGGTGGCTTCGTCCTTAGGCATTGTTGATTTTAAGTTAACTGGTGGTGAGCCCCTAGTTAGGGACGATGTTGTAGACATCGTTTCGGCGATATCTCAGTACGTCAGAGATGTTAGCCTAGTTACCAACGCCTCAAGGTTAAGGAAGTTCGCGCAGGGACTTGCTGAGGCTGGGTTAAGCAGAGTTAACGTATCCCTGCACTCGCTGAGGGAGGATGTTTTCAGGAGAATAACTGGTGGAGGCTCCCTAAGCGACGTTCTGGAGGGGATTAAGGCAGCAATTGATGCCGGGCTTAAGGTGAAGCTCAATTACTTAATGCTTTCCCTGAACGCTGATGAGTTTAAGGACATAATTGATTACGCCTCAAGAGTAGGGACTGACTTAAACGTAATTGAGTTGATACCTATCGGCACCCCGCCCAACATCTACAAAGAGCTACACGTGGAGATAAGCCCTGTGGAGGAGTACTTGAGGAAGCAGGCGGTTAAGGTGTGGCTTGCTGAATTCCAGAATAGACCCACCTACCTGATGCCTTCAGGAATTAAGGTGTATGTCATCAAGGGTTTCGGGAACCCCTACCTCTGCGCTAGGTGCACTAGGCTGAGGATGACCCCCGACGGTAAGCTACAGACATGCATATACAGGCCCGACCTACTCGTCGACGCTAGGGACGCCATACTAAGGAGGGACACCGAGGGCTTGAAAGATGCGTTCAAGCGCGCGACGGAGTTAAGGGAACCTTACTTCAAGCTACCGGGAAAAACTAGCCTCACCCCCATCATGTCTCGCCATGCTTGACCGCGAGCTTAAATGTGGCGACTTTAAACGACCCCACCTTTAAGGCGAACTTACCGTTGTTACTCACGGGAACCTCACTCAAGCTCTCCTCAAGCATGTTAGCTTCCTCGGCCTTGACCACGTCAGTATTCCTTAGACCCACACTTACGGTGTCCTCAATACCGTACGGGTTGAAGGCCCTCAGCACCATGCAGTCATCCCGGTCCTCACAAATCTTCAGCACCGGGATCTCAACGTCACCTGCCTTAATCGTTATTGGAGCAACCTCCTTGGTCTCGGGCTCATGCACAACCATGACGTACGGCTTATTCAGTAGTTCTTCTGCCTTCGTGGGTACCTTACCCGCGACCCAGTCTCCCTCATGTGGGTAGAGGTAGTAGGTTATTCGGTAATGCCCGACCTCAACCGGGTCCTGCGCATTAAGGAGTTCAGGGGTCCACGGTACACCAATGGCGCCTTCCGGAGGGAACCTTGGGCCCCGCAGTAGGGTTAGCCTGAGGGTCTTGCCCATGACGTCGTACCCGAAGCGCGTGCCGCAGATCAGTGCTAGCCCGGCTTCCCCGCCGCTGTAGTCGATCCAGCCGTTGAACCACGCCTCCCACGCCGCCCTGTCATAGAGGGTGGAGTACGGTGATGCCGGATTCCTTCTCACCGCGTGGCCGTAGGGCTGCCCGACGACGATGTTCTCTGCCCACATGCTTAGGTCGGCCACAAGCTTCAGTAGGCGGTGAGTGAGTCCCCACTCAACTTCGACGACACCCTCAACCCAGGGCTCCCCAGCACACACGCGTATGTAGTGCCTTAACCTTGCCTCACCGCCCTCATCCCTGTACACGTACTCGACCATCACAGACGCCCTTAATGGGCCGCGCTCCGTGACCTTCACCTTGACGGGCTTCATTAACCTCCGGTACCTAACCCCATCCAGTCTCTGGAGGTGGTAGAGCTCCCAGCAGTCGAAGGCGTAGTCAACGAACTTCTCGAGGGTTCCGGCGGTCGCCCTACCGAGGCATGGCGTGTCATTATACACCTCAAATCCCACCCCACGAACCCCCAAGAACTCCTTGCCTTGACCATCAACTAGGAGCTTCAGAGACTTAACCTCACCCGTCTCCTTACTCACCCTAACCTCCACCAACCCGTTCCTCAGGGTCACGTGGTCCCCACCATCAACCGCTTCCGCATCCCCCTCACCCTCCTCAGGTTCCGCGACAGCCAGCGCTAGTGGCGGCGCCCTCACCCTAACTAACCCGCGGCCCGGTAGCTCAACGTAGGTACGTACCTCCCTCGGTAGCGGGTTAAACACTGCTAAGCTCCCTTCACCACCTTCAGCGTTGAACGCATTGAGTAGTTCCGTCACTAGCGCACGTATCCTGGCATGGAGGCTCTTCCGTAGCTTCGAGAGCCTATTCAGGAACTCCGTGTAGGGCGTCCTCGATAGAGAGCCAGCGAGCACGTCATGGAAGTGGGCTGTGAGGACCTCCCTCCAGAGGGACTCGACCTCCCGCCTGTCATACGGCTTCCCTGACGCTAGGTACTTCAGCGTGAGGAGCTTCTCGAGGGTCTCCAGTAGGCGCTCGCACTCCTTAATGAGTTCCTTAACCCTTACTTGCGAAGTGTAGGTCCCGCGGTGGAATTGGAGATAGAGTTCACCAGCGTATTTAGGTATGCGGTCGCCGTAGGCTTCCTCCACCATCCTTAAGTAGTCCTCGGCCCGTGAGTGCCTAGCCTCACTAACCCCTAAGGCCTTGAGCTCGGGCAGTACTTCCTTCACGAGGGCTTCAGCCGCGACGACCTCGTCTTCCTTAGGGCCGCATCCGTGGTCGCCGTAACCATATATGAGGAGTAGGTCCCCGATACCATGCCTTGTGTGCAGGGCTAGGAAGTACGTGGCGACCTTCCACACCTCACCTGGGTTGCCCCAGTACCCACCCACTGCCTGATAGGCAAGAACCTCAGAGCCATCGAGGGATGACCACCTGAATAGGTTGTAGGGAAACATGACGGCATCGTTCCAGTTAAGCTTCTGCGTGACGAAGTACTCGATACCACACCCCCGAAGTATTTGGGGGAGTGAGGCGGGGAAGCCGAAGCTGTCGGGGAACCAGGCAACCTTAACATCAGTACCTAATACGCGCTTAAGGAACCTCTTACCGTACAGGAACTGCCTAACTAAGCCCTCACCAGACGGGAGTATGCAGTCACTCTCAACCCACGACCCGCCAACGACCTCCCACCTCCCCTCACGAACCCTGCGCTTAACCTCCTCTAGGAGTTCCGGCTTAAGCGACCTTAACCACTCGTAGTAGAGGGCCGTGCTTTGAGCAAAGGTGAAGCCGGGATACTTACGCATGAGTTCAAGCACGTTCTCAACAGTCTTAACGAATACTTCCCTTGTCTCATCGGTTGGCCATAACCAAGCAACGTCTAGGTGGCTGTGACCGAGTAGGTAGAGCCTGCGGTGCTGGTTAATGCTCAATTAACCCACCGAGTCAGTCTGAGGGTAGCGAAAATAACTCCTCCTCTGCTGTTAGGCTCCTAAGTATCCAAGCACGTGAAAAATACATGTTCTACACACTCTATGGTTTCTGATTTATATCGGTAAAAGTAAGCATGTTCATGGTAATAATGATTTATTACTGATTTAAAATAAGTTTATATCGGGGAAACGTATGGTACCCGTCCTACGCAGGAGAAGGAAGTTCCCGATAAGGGTCGAGGACATAATGAGCACGCCGCCCATAACAGCGAATAGATCCACCCCTATCGAGGAAGTTGCTAAGATAATGAACGAGAACAAAATAGGGAGCATACTGATAGTTGACGATGAAGGGAAGCTTGAAGGCATAATCACGGAGAGGGACATTCTCTTTGCCGTCGCACACGACAAGATAGGTAAGGGACTACCTGCCTACATGGTCATGACTGAAGATCCCCTCACAGTCACTCCCGGAGTCCCGATAATAGAGGCCGTCCGGATTATGAGGGAGGCCAATGTCAGGCACCTACCCGTGGTTGATAAGGACAATAAGCCCGTGGGCATGATCTCCTTACGAGACATCATAGACGCTGTCATGATGTTCCTCGACGTGTTCACGCAGAAGTAATTATCATTAACAAACACACCTGATTTTTAAGTTCCTCTCAACCCAGAACTGAATGCTTGTTAAAAGCATTAGCTAGCTACGCTTGACTCTCCAAGATTTACTTAATGACAGCTTAACCGCCGCCTCCTCTAGGCTTAGTGAAGCCTCTACGAGGGAGTCCCTGCTAATCCCGTGATTGCTTAGTTCCTTGAGTAGGCGCGGCTGCAGCAACTCCCTTGCACCCTCATAAAAGCCCCCGACGACACACAGCGGCACTTCGTTGTCGTTAAGCATTTTCCTTGCTGCGAGAAGGAGTTCCACTATCTCACGGGCTTCCTCCTCAATAATGTTGACAGCAACATCATCCCCCTTGATAGCCTCCTCAACCACGTACTTAGCGAAACCCGCTATTAGCGTCTTGGGTGCTTTGCTTCCGTACACCTTGATTATTACGTCTCCTAAGTCACGCAGCCCTAGGTACTGCACTAACCTACCCAATAACGACGTATACGGTCCCCGACCATCCAAGTACTTGAGGGCAGCCTTGATGCCTTCCTTGCCTGCGTGCCACGCGCTTCCACCATCATCTATTAGGTGGCCCCACCCACCGATCTTCACTTCCGTCCCGTCCCTGCCGACTCCGTAGGCTGAGCTACCTGTTCCCGATATCGCAACCACTCCCGGTCTCCCTTCGAAGCACGCGTAATGCGCTACTAGGTAGTCCTCGAAGACCATCACCTTATCAGCTAATCCCGTGTTGATCGCTGCCTCCACATAGTAATTCCTCCACGCCCCGTGCCCCGTTCCGGCCGCTGAGAATACCACTAGGTCGAAGCGCCTTAGGCCTGTCTCCTCTGCTAGCTTCCTTAAGCACTCCATTATGTTGGCTTGCCCTACAGCCCTGTCCGTGGAGGCAGGGTTTGAGGGGCCGCACACAACCCTCGCTAGGGGCTTTAGCGATCCGTCGCCAAGTACTTCGAGAGCTGCTGCCTTGGTGCTTGTGGCGCCGCAGTCCACCCCCGCAACAAAGTGTGGTGTAGTGCCCATTCTAGACGGCCCTCCTGGCCGCGTTGAACCCTAGGGCGTATGCCTCGAGCACCACTACTACCTGAGCCCACACCACGGCAGGCGATGCTTGGAGGGCCTGGGCTAGAAGGAATATGGGGGACACGAACATCCCGATGCACAAGAGGTAGTGGATTAACCTACCCTTAAGCACGTAGCGAGCCGCGAGCATGTGGGCTAAGCCAGCTAGGACTCCCAGCACACGCCATGTGATTAACCTGCGTTCAGCCATGAAGGCAGCAACCCTGAAGAGGTCTGGTGAGGGCTTATATATTAGCGCCGCTACTGCCAACGCTATCCCCACACCCACCAGGTATGCAGCCGTACCGAGCTTAACGTACTTCTCCACAGTCTCCGAACTCCCCTCAGTGATTGCTAGGTAGGCTGAGAGCGAGGTTGAGGCGAGCAACAGTAGCGAAATGACAGTGTAGTAGGGACTGGCAAGGATCGCTAAGGGTGATGATATTAATTGTATCCCTGCTACGATGGTAGCTGTTCCGTATGCTCTCTTAGCGCTAGCTACGGCGGCCATGCAGTTCAGTAATGCCGTGAAAACCATGAACACTATCCCCTGGGGATCTGCCTCCCCAGTAATTACTGCTGCAACCGCGATAACTACTGCTGTTATGACGTGTAGCGCTATCACGACCTTCCTAGTTACGCGATGCCGTACCTGTTTAACCTCTTCCATCATGTTGACTCACCTCCTGCGCTTCGGGTTTAGGTAATCATCTACTGCCTCACCAACGCATATGAACCCCATCACAGTGATTGCTAGGAGTAAGCCAGGGAGCACTATCCATAGCCAGTTATTCTCCGTGACGACCGTGAACATGTTCTTGTATGCTGTGTACATCACGTAACCCCAGTCCGGGGTGTTGGGGTCTCCTAAGCCAAGAAAGGAGAGGGAGGCTGCAGTCACCATGAAGCCCGGTGTCAGCACGGTTATCCTTGAGAGGAGGAGAGGAGTTGTTTGAGGCAGTATGTGCTTGAACATTATCCTCCATGATCCTGCCCCGATTATCCTTATTGCCTCCACGTACGGTCTGTTCTTTAGCTGCATTACCTGCGCCCTAACCATCCTAGCTGTTGATGGCCATGCGATCAATGCAATCACTACGGCAGTGTCCCAGAGAGTCCATCTCTCCACACCGGTGAGCTTAGCGACTATGAAACCATTTCTGAACATCGTCGCAAACACTATCAATAGGAGGAGTGATGGGAGGAGCATGAGTGAGTCGCTAAAGAACATTAGGAGGTTGTCGAGGACACCTCCATAATACCCTGAGAGCACACCTATGAATCCACCTATGGCTATAGTAAGTATCGTGGCTATAAATCCCACAAGCAGGGATACCCTAGCCCCGTATATTATCTGGGTCCACACGTCCTTCCCTTCGTAGTCAGTGCCGCAAAGATGCTGGGGGGAGGGAGGCGCGAAGTTCTGCTCGAAGATCTGCGTGGGGGTATAGGGCGTGAAGAGTTGTGGGAATATCGCCATTATCGTGACGAACGTCAGTATTGCTACGCCCACAGCCCCCATACGGTGGTGGAGTACATGGTATAGCGGATCCTCAAGCCTCGAGAGGGTGAAGATAAGTCCCCGTCCCCTTATCCTCGCAGCCCCAGCAATCGCACCGCTAGTCTTATTGGTCAACACGCATCACCTCGTCGCCCTTATCCTTGGGTCTAGGTACGCGTACAATATCTCAGCTATGGTGACGGAAATAATTACGGCCAAGGCGACTATGTAGAACGCCCCTAGAACCACAGGGTAATCTTTACTCCATATGGCGTCATAGATCAAGCGCCCCATACCTGGGTAGTTGAATACTGTCTCAGTGACTACAGCGCCTCCGAAGAGGAAGCCTATGTCTATCGCCATCATGGTTATAACGGGGGGCATTATGTGCCTCATTACGTACCTCTCGAGGATCACGTGCTCGCTATACCCCACGGCCCTCAACGTTGTTACGTAGTCATTAGACATTTCATCCATGATCATGTTCCTTATCGTGAAGAGATACCCTACCGCGGCGAGCTTCGAGAGACATATTAGGGGAAGTACGCTGTGCCAGAACCAGTCAACGATGTAGTGGAAAATGTTAGCCGGGCTTATCTCTGAGGTAGCGGTGAAGGGAAAGAATCCGCCTATGTAGGAGAGGAAGTACAGGAAGATCATGCCTAACCAGAAGACTGGTAAGGACCTGTAGACGAGAGCTCCCCAGAGGATCATGGTCTCGCCACTCGTGCCGTGCCTTCTCGCGGTATAGAGCCCTAGAAGCATGCCAAGCATGGAGCCGAGGAGGTAGGCCGAGACTATAAGACCCAACGTGTTGATCAGCCTAGTAGTAATTAACTCGAGAATTGGTTGGTTCCACACGGGTGAGTTCATCTTGAAGAGGGAGAGGGTGAACATTCCGTAAATAACCTTGCCCAGACCTACGAGTATGTTGTCCTTATAACCCCACTTCATGAGGAGGTACTCGTACTGTTCCCTAGTTAACTTACCCATAGCAAGGTACTGGTCAAAAGGAGTTCCGGGCGCGAGACGCATTAACACGTAAATAAGAGCCATTATAAGGATGAGCGTAGCTAACCTATGCAGTAGCTTAGCGAGGACGTACCCCAGCATCCCCCTACTACTGCTCATGCCGTTCACCGCCTACCGACTGTCGATGAGCGTTTTGGATTCATGACTGGATTAGCTTACTTCATGACTGAGCAGGCAGAAGAAAAATTAATTGTTTAGGGTGAGGATTGCCGCGCCCTTACTTCCTCCTGAAAGCAGCAAAACCTATTATCAGTCCTATGATGATACCCACTATTATCGCTCCGGCGATCAGGCCGGTGTTGGTGCCGCCAGCAACGGTTGTGGTGACGGTGGTTGTCTCGACCTCCTTCTTGGTCTCGGTTACAGTGGTAGTCTTGTAGACCGTGGTGGTGCCTGACTTAACTATGGTTGTTGCGGAGGTCTTAGTCACGGTCGTTACGGTGGGTGTCGTGCCGGCTAGGTCTGGGTTGAGCTTCACTAGCTCCTCTTTAGTAGGTAGGTGGCAGTTCTTGATCAGTGCCTGCGCGCTGAACTCCACAGGCCCTGCCTTACCTAATACTAGCTTGGACCCAAGTACTGACCAGTAGCCCGCCGTTAGGCCTACGGGGCTCGCTACCCAGTCCTTGAACTTATCGACCCTGTACGGTGTGGCGACTATCGGGTGGTAGAGGCCTATGAGGAAGCACTCCTTGATTAGTATCTTCTCAGCCTCCCATGCGTACTTCGGGTCGCCGCTTGTGACGAACTTACTCACTAGGGCGTCGTACACTGGGTTGCTGTACTTGACGACGTTGCCGGGATCGCCAGTGGTGAACCAACTGAGGGCTAGTGGGCTACCGGGCACGTATCCTACGATCGCCATGTCGTAGGACATCTTGCCCCATCTTGACCAGTAAACGGAGCTGGCTAGCTTCTCTACCTGCACCTTAATCCCTACCTTAGCTAGGTAGTTAGCTATTTCGTCAGCTATGGCGTCCCTGAAGAAGGAGTCACCGGGTGCCCTAGTTATCATGTCAATCACTAGTGGCTTGCCGTCCGGCGTCTCCCTCCAGCCGTCGCCGTTGACGTCCTTATACCCTAGCTTATCAAGTATCTTTTTGGCTAGGTCGGGGTTGTATGGGTAGACCTCCTCCTTAGGCACGTAGTATGAGTAGTTGCCGAACCTCGGACCCAAGAAGCCCATCGTGCCCAGTATCGCTCCGTCCTTGCCGTAGTACTTAGTCACTATGGCAGTAATGTTAATGGCGTACACTATCGCCTTCCTGAACTCCACGTTCTGGAAGAATGATTTGTGGGTATTTAGGACTAGCATGTGTGTTGACGTTGACGGGCACCTGTAGATCTTTATATTGGGGTTGTTAGCAACGGTCTTCTGCAGAGACTCAAGGAGCTTACCGAAGAAGTAGAAGTACCCTGCATCAACCTCGCCAGTATTAACCATCATTGCGAAGGTGTTCCTATCGCTGACCACTTTAATAAGTAGCGAGTCAACCTCAGGCTTGCCCCTAAAGTACTTATCGAACGCAACCAGTTTCACGTACTGTCCTGACTTAACCTCAATCACCTTGAAGGGGCCGCAGCCAATCATGTCCTCAGGCTTGCTTAGGGAGGTCGTGGTGTCCGACAACTTCTCCCAGACGTGCTTGGGCACTATGTAGAGCGTTGTGAAGGCCTCAAGCAGGAATCTATCTGCCGCGGCCTTTGTCGCGTCGTACGTTAGCTCAACCGTATACTTGTCGGGCTCCGTCACGTCAAGGAGGCCCTCGTAAACGTACTTGCTGGGCGCTATGTAGGCCTGAGGCTTGCTCCTCACTAAGTTGATCGTGTAGACCACGTCATCAGCGGTGAGTGGCTGACCGTCATGCCACACCACATCCTTCCTTAAGTGGAACACCAGTACCTTGTTATTGCCTTCATGCTTGAATTCCCAGCTAGCCGCTAACTCAGGCTTAATGGTCACCCCATCAACCCACTTCTTGACGAGGGTATCGTAGATCTTCCCAAGCACTATGTCATCGTACACGGTTCTGTAGGTTAGTGGGTTCAGCGTCTTCCATGCAGGCGTGGCAAGAACTACTCCAGCGTCCTGTGCGTGGACGCCCATTACTAAGGGCGCGGCTACAGTTAATGCCACCAATACTAACGCTAGAATCGGCGGGAGGTACCTACGCATAATATTTACCCCCACCTAAGTAGGAAACGGTGTTTCGATAAAGACGCTCTGGTATTACATTATATGTAAGGAAAGTAAGTTACTAACAGTATACGTTATCGAGAGACCTAGCTACTAACTTTATATTCCTTGGCCTCCACATAACTTACACATTACTTTCATAAGAACTAGGAATAAGCATATTACTTACTTCTCCTTAAGTATAAATGGTGCTTACCTTGTCCTGGCTAGAGACAAGGAAAGTAATTAGAGTGGGTGAGAAGTCGTACGCCGTCACCCTCCCTAAGAAGTGGGTGGACCTCCTAGGGATCTCTCCCGGAGATACTGTTGATGTTCTCTTCGATAAGTCTGGCTACATCTGCATAAGACCTCGGAAGTTTGAGGCTAGTAAAGCCGTTGAACCCGTGGTTAGGCTGAAGGCCAGTGACTGCGGAGTCCTAGTGGATAAGTGTGTGTCAGGGTGCTACACGGAGGGCCATGACGTAATCTCGCTGGAGCTTGAGGGACCTGCACCAGCCCTTAGCGATGTCTCCTCCAAGCTACCTGGTGTCGTGGTGGTGGAGGGCGAGGGTAACGAGGTCGTGATCAAGATCGCGATCTCGGAGAGCATCGTTAGCTTCGATGAAGTCATTAACAGAATGATCAAGGTTCTGGAGAATATGTACTCGTACGTTGAGAGACTTATTGAAACAGGGGATCCGAAGTGTGGCGAGGAAGTACTTAAAGGCGATGATGAGTTAGATAGACTCTTCTTCCTTGGATTGAGGTTAGTTAAGAGAACCATAATGACTAAGTTGCTTGAGAAGGACATTAGCTACGCTAGGGAGTTACTTGACATAGCGATGCTCATACGCTCAATAGAGCATGTGGGCGACGCTCTCGACAGGAGTGTGCGGATACTTCAGGAGGTAGAGATGAAGCCAATCAGGGACACGTTGCTCGAGCTTTTCAGGTTGTCCAGCAAGATAATTTTCGACGCACTTTACGCTTACAGACGCGTTAACCTGAGGACAATATCAAGAATACTTGAAATGAGAAGGGAGCTTAGGAGAAAGGTCATGAACATGAGGAAGGAGGCACCGTTAAGCATACAGGGCATACTTAACGAGTTGGACCTTATAGCGACGCTAGCGGAGGACATAATCGACATAACGGTATCGCGCTTCATACGTATGCTCGAGAAGAGACCTACGTCCGGGCAATAACTCAAACAAAAATTAACTACTCTATAGTTTTAACTACCTTCCCTGTAGTCTCCCTAGTCAGTACAGGTGGCACGCGACTAAGTGACCCCCACCCACGTCCTTAAGTTCCGGTTCCTCATGCTTACAGCGCTCCTCAGCATAGGGGCACCTCGGATGAAGCCTGCACCCGGAAGGAACGTTCACGGCGTTCGGAACCTCACCCTTGATCGGCACTTCCTTTATTGCCTTACCTTTCCGTGGGTCTGGCTCTGGTATCGCAGCTATTAATGCCTTCGTGTAAGGGTGTAGGGGATTACGTATTACTTCAGTGGCTGGCCCTAACTCAACTATCTTGCCTAAGTACATCACCGCTATCCTGTCGCAGATGTTATTAGCCACCGCGAGGTCATGCGTTATGAAGACATATGTTAGATTCTTAACGTCCCTAAGCTCCAGCATCAGCTGGAGGATCTCGGCCCTTATAGAGACGTCGAGCATCGAGACAGGCTCGTCAGCAACTATCAGTCTAGGTTTAAGGAGGATAGCCCTAGCTATGTTAACCCTCTGCCTCTGGCCCCCTGATAACTGATGTGGGTACCTGTCAAGGAACTCTTCAGGCGGGGTCAACTTGACGTCCTTAAGCGCCTTCACAACTAGCTCGAGGCGCTCTTCCTTGGATCCTCCGATGCAATGGATTATAAGGGGTTCCTCAAGTATGTCACGTACGGTTTGCCTTGGGTTAAGCGACCCGTAAGGGTCTTGAAGAATCATCTGAACCTCACGCCTCAGCAACTTATCGGCCTTACCTCTGAAGCGGCCTGCTAGGTCAATAAACGAGTCGTCCTCTAGATGCACGTGAAGGGCTCTCAACGCGTCAAGCACTTCCTCACCGACCCTATAAAGCATCTTGCCTGAGGTGGGTCTCAAGGCCCTCACGATGAGCTTACCTGTCGTCGTCTTCCCACAACCTGACTCACCTACCAGGCAGAATACCTCGCTACACACAACAGTGAATGAGACACCATCAACTGCCCTCACATACTTTCTCTCCCTCCCAGCCAGGATATCAGCTAACGACCTCCTAACAGGAAACCACTTCCTTAGATCCTTCACCACAAGCAGCTCCTTACTTGGGGTGGGCACGAGCATCACCTCAGGCGTATAGGTGGCAGAGCACCCTATGACTCCTCCCTAACTCCACCATGGGTGGTTCCTCCTTCTTACACTTATCTGTTGCGTGCGGGCACCTAGGCCAGAACCTGCATCCCGGCGGCGGGTTCCTTAGGTCGGGCGGGGTTCCAGGTATCCACGTTAGCTTGGTTCTCCTGTCTATCCTAGGTATGCTTGAGAGGAGTAAGTGAGTGTAGGGGTGCTTGGGCTCTATGAAGACCTCCTCCGCTGGCCCGAACTCCACTAACTTACCTCCGTACATTATGGCTACCTTATCCGCTATGTCAGCTATTAAGCTGAGGTCATGCGTTATGAAGACGAGGGATGATGAGAGCTCCTTCTTAAGTTTCTTGAATAGGTTCATTATCTGTGCCTGCACGATCACGTCGAGGGCAGTTGTTGGCTCGTCAGCTATTATTAGCTTGGGGTTCAGCAGTATCGCCATGGCTATCACTACCCTCTGCTTCTGACCCCCCGATAGTTCGTGGGGGTACCTCCTCAGCATGTCTGGGTGCAAACCAACCATCTCTAGGGCCTCAGCGGCCCTCTCCAACGCCTCCCTCCTGCTCATCCCCCAGTGATACATTAGCGGTCCGGCGAGCTGATCGCCTATGGTGAAGACAGGGCATAACGCGTTCATCGCTCCCTGGAAAACCATGCTTACCTCCTTCCACCGCACTTCCTTCCTAAGGACATCATCCGGTAGCTTCGTCAAGTCCCTCCCGTCCAGTATGACCTTACCCTTAACGATCCTGCCAGGGGGCGGAACTAGCTTCATGAGTGCGAAAGCAAGGGTTGACTTACCGCACCCGGACTCACCACCTATCCCTAAGGCCTCACCCTTCCCTAACTCAAAGGTAACCCCCTCGACAGCCCTAACCACTCCCTTCAGCGTCCTGTAATGCACGTGCAGGTTCTTGACCTCAAGCAACGTCAATGCTTACGCCCCCGAATCGTTGGGAGTCCCGGCTGGCTCGGGCACCGGGAAACGTAAGTTACTTGAAAAATAAAGAATTGCTGTAATTAGAATTAGTAACTTACTAACCCGGCCCCTAAGTAAAGGCCCTTACCGTAATTAGGGATGGGGTGAAAGAACCTCGTGAGGGTGCTTAGGAGCAATGGTTGAGGTGAAGGTGTGCTCGCCGCTGAGCACCGATTACTCCGAGGACTTAGTGACGGTGATTAATTCTGCATTTAACTCCTTCCGCTACGCAGGCATGACGCCGGAGCGCATGCACTTAATCGCCGAAGAGGATGATGGCGTGGGTAAGGGGAGGGCCTACATAGCTTACGTGGATGGGGAACCTGCGAGCGCTGTCCAGGTAGTTATTAGGGACCTCACGCTAGGGGGCGGGAACGTGCTTAGGGTTGCAGGCATTGCTAACGTGGGTACCGTGCCGCGGTTCAGGGGGCGTGGCCTAGCTAAGCTACTCCTGAATCACGTGCTAAGCCATGTTAAGGAAGTGCTTGGTTTAAGTGCTGCCGCGCTCTTCGCGGGCGCGGGAAGCGTTGCCCACAGGATCTACCTTAGGCTAGGGTTCGAGGAGGTGTGGAAGCCCGCGAAGCTCTCATGTGGTGAGGGATGCTTAAGGGCCTTGCTAGGCCTTGGTGATGGTGATGAGTCGCTAAGCTGGCACACACCGACGAACCCGGAACCACTAAGTGAGCTGTATGAGGGGTTCTCAAGAACCCATGCCTACGCTGCTAGGAGATCCAGTAAGTACTGGGGTAGGGTGCTTAGGCGGAACCCTCACTACACGTGGTTCCACAGCAACCCCGGAGACATAGAGGTATGTGAGTCACGCTCAGGCGACGTAGTAGGCTACTACGCATTAACTACGTGGAGGGAGAGTGACTTGAGGGACATGAAGAGCAGGGAGGACGCTTACCTTAAGGAGCTACTGTGCGTTGATGATGTGAGTTGTGTTAGCACGTTAAGGCGTGTTGCGGAGAGAGTGCTGGGTAAGGGACTGTCGAGCGTGACGGTTGACCTACCTGATGATCACCCGGCGCTGATCATCCTGAAGCGTGCTGGGGCGGAACGTATTGAAAGTGATGAGGTCTTCATGATTAAGCATCTTGAGCCGTTGGGAACCCCGAGAAAATTAGGTGGGCGTGGGGTCATTCACGTGAGCGTTATTGACAGGTGGTGAGTTTAGTGGCGTGCTGAGTAACGCGCTTAACCATGCCTTACTAAGATCCCTGGTTTCCTGCTTGTGTGTTCGCCATTCATGAGTACGGGCTCGCCATTAACTATGACGTGCATCACGCCTTCCGGCTCTCTAATGGGTTCCTCGTAGGTCGCGGTATCGTTAATTACTATCGGGTCGAACACGACTATGTCTGCCTTCATTCCCGGCCTTATGAGTCCCCTATCGAGGAGCCCGAACTTCCTCGCAGGTAGTGACGTCATTTT
>JAMOOZ010000013.1 GCA_027064885.1 Desulfurococcales archaeon | reverse complement strand
AATTAAGGAGCTAGAGGATTCCGGAACCCCGGAAGCGACACATAATTATGACGTGATTGACCTAGGCGACCAGGTCGAGGTGATCGCGGAGTTTAAGGACGCTGTGAAGAAGGGTAACGTTAAGGTGAGGGGTAATGGTGATAAGGTCATTATAGAGGCTGGAGGAAGGAGATCCGTGATCAGGCTCCCACATGCTGTGAGGTCTGAACCTGAGAGAGTCGTTGTTAGAAACGGAATTATTGACGCTATATTCAGGAAGAAATAATCTAGTAGCGTGCTCAAGGACGGCTCAGGGCTCGAGTCCGTAATCACCTGCTCATAGACGGCGAACTCATCATAGCCGTAGAGTTCTTAATTCCGTCGTTAAAATGTCGTTCAATTAACACTTATCTTTACGTAACGCTAACTGATAACGGTGCTTCGGGTGAGTGTGCTGTGACTTGGGGAACTACTTTTATTTACTGGTTCTTAGATAATTATCTATTAGAGGGGAATTATATTAAACTATGTGATGAGCTTCATACATGGTTGGGCCTTTCCCACACGCTTTGATTAGCATTAGTTATTCGGGCGGTGATGGGAGACGGTTGATGTTGAGGTGTTCCCGGTAGGTGTTGATGGGCTTGAGGAGGTGCTTGGTAGTGCGCTCAAGGCCGGGACAACCCTACTCATTGAGGGTGATCCTGGTGCCGGCAAGACTGTTTTGGCAGCGACGATATGTTACGCGAACGCCATTAGGGAGAGGCCATGTCTCTACGTGTCGCTTAGGGAGCGCTGGGAGGTTTTCAGAGAAGAGATGCTTGGTCTGGGTATGGATTTCGAGGAGTTAAGTGACCTGCGTCTCTTCAAGTATGCTAGGTTACCGGTAATCATTAACGCGTCAATGCTGAGCACGGTGACTAAGGTGATCACGGATTACGTAGCGAAGATTAAACCTAGGGTCGTCGTCATAGACGACATTAAGTTAATGGTTAGCACACATAGGTTCAGTATGCATAAGGTTAGGTCAGTAATTCAGAACTTCCTCTACGACCTGTCTTCAGTAATTAAGGGGGTCACGATCCTAGTGGCTAGCTGGGGCGGCGACGATAGAGCCGTAGCTAAGGAATTTGAGCATGCGGTCGACGTGGTGCTGGAGCTTCATGTGAGTGCTGATGAAGGCATGCTTAATCGCTCGATCATAATTAAGAAGGTTCGGGGTAGCCGCGTTCCCTCCTGGGGATTACCCTTCAGGATCGTGAATGGTCACGGCATTAAGGTATTATCAATACCAGTAAGTATAGAGGAGGTCAGCCCACCCTCAAGCGACGTCATACGTATGCCGTGTAGGGTGTTAAGTAATACTGCAGGCAACCTCCATAAGGGTTGCTTAATGCTTGTTTCGTACCCACCGGATGGCAGATGTCATGAGTGCGTTTACTTACCAGTAGCACTGATGATCGCTCTAAGCAGGCTTAAGGTCGCGGTAGTTAGCTTCCGAATATCCTCGAGCGAGATAAAGTATGCAACGGCACAAGCGTTAAAGAGGATTGGGCTTGACGAGCGCTTAGCTAACGAATTAGTAGTTCATGCTGTGGGCGTTAACCCGGCCCTCTTAGGGCTTGATGATGTCCTCGGGATATGTGATGATGTTCTCCGCAATCATTGCCCAGATATTCTCGTCCTGCACGGAACCGAGATCCTTGACTTCCTCTACGGAGGGTCAGGGAAGCTGGCGTCGACCCTATATAACCTAGCGATGCGGGCAAGGCTAAGGGGTTCTAGCTTAGTGATCCTTTACGGGAAAAACCATGGCAGTACTTACGAGGCACTCTCAGCGCTTTCGAGCATTGTGCTTCGTTTAGAGTACGTGCGTGAGGGAAACAAGATACATCCCCAACTATATGTCTGGGGTTCGGGGAAGACTGCTAGCGTATTAAGCATTGATGAAGTACGTCAATGCATAGATGAGGGGATGAAGGTTTTAAGTACTGTTAAGGAGCGGGTCCGCCTAGGTGAGAGCCTCCTTAAGTGGGGGAAGAAGGGCAGAGGAGTCAACGTATGACACTATAGCGTTAACCACAACGTCAGCTCCATCAGAGGACATATACTCTAACGCGTCATCACCGCAGAGCACACTTCCGGAACGCCACACACAAAGAGCCACTAACCCATGCTCCCTCGCTAGGGCAATCACCTTTACTCCATGATTAGTGGCTATCACTGAGAGGGGGTAAGAACTGGCCATAGCGAGTAATCTGTCGATGAGTTCCCTTAACCGCGCCTTCATTACAGTAGCGGTGCGTGAAGCCTTAGTGAGGTTAGCTAGGACAGCGGGGTTCACGAGGTAGTTACTGAGCTTATTGAAGTCCTCAGCCAACCTCTCCGGGCCCACACGCATAGTGGCCTCCCCAACCATGCGTCTTGGCGTGCGTAGAAGGGACTCATCAACCTTAACCTTATCCTTCCTTAACTTCCTTATCTCCGCGAAGCACTCAACACAGATCGTTGACTCAACTATCTCCAAACACCTAATACCCTCCGCCCGCCACCCTTCGCCCAGGAGCTCAAAGACGCACCGAACGGGGGCCCCGCTAATGAAGTCGACATCAATAGCTACCTCACCCTTATCCGTCCGCCCGACAACGGATAAGTAGCCTGTGAAACCTTGGAGCCCTAATTCAGTTAGGTTTACTGAGAGAGGCACCTTAACAAGCTTCCTGAACGTGGAGTTCTTGCCAGCATCATTCATTAGGCGCGCCCATTCAACAGATACGTTATGGTAAGTAATAAAGCCGAAAGGATCTCTCAGGATCAATGTTTTTCACTGTAGGCCTTGAGGACATCTTCCGCCGCATTCATTAGTTTGTTTATGTATTCAAGCGTTTTCCGAACCCCTATGTCAGTTACTTTAATTACTGTTCTTGGCCTATCCTCTAGGTACCTGAGTATTCTGACGTACCCAGCTTCCCTTAGTTTTCTTAGGTGACTGCCTAGGTTGCCCGGCGTGAGTTTGAGTGCTTCCTGGAGTTCCGTGAAGTACGCTTCGCCTCGCGGGATTAGGTATAGCATTATCCCTAACCTCACGGGGGAGGAGAAGACTGGGTCCCGCATTACCCTCCGTAGTGCGTCGTCGTTTACGCTCACGTCATCGGCCCCCGCTCTAGTTGTCAGTGGTGAATGGGGTCGTTGCTTCGGTTAGTGAGTTATTCTTCTCCCGGCGACTAGGTGGGTCGCTTCGATCATGTAGGCTAGGCTGGTTAGGTTGTAGATGACTATTATGATGTTTGCTGTGTATGTCCATGCATTATTAAACGAACCCGTGAGGGGTAGTAGGGCTATGGAGAGGCCTAAGGATATTCCGCATGCGAGCGGCTTCCTTTCACGTGTTAGTGCGGCTATGATCGTATTTCCTAACGCTAGCGCTAGTAGTAACCCGAACTGGGGAGAGTAATACTTCTCTATGATGTCTGCTTGACTGAGATACCAGCCCGTGATTCCCCCTACGAAGAATGATGCGAACCACGCGAGGACTATAAGGAGTGCCCCCGCGCCTCCCTTGAGCTTTGATTGCTTTCTCCTTTCCTGCTTGTCACGCAACATTTCCTTGTACCTTGATATGGGTTTGCCAAAGATCTCCACGTTAAGCACTACTAGCAGTACTGTGGCCACTCCCCAGAACACCCCCATAAGTATTGCGTTCTGGGGGGAAGGTACTCTCGAGTAGATGAGCACGTCCAGCAGTATGTTTAGCCCGACGATCGTTCCGAAGCCTAGGTAAATCATGGCAGATGAGAGGGCGTAGAGCCCTATTAGCCTATCCCTCACGTCCTTCAGCACGCTTATTAGTTCCTTTATGTCCTCGCCCACACGTTACCACCATTAAGAACTTGAAGGAAGAGTATTAAGTTGGGACATAATTCTGTCCTGCAGAGTGCCTTACCCTTTAAATGAATGTTAAGGGTGAAGACCTAGACCGGGGTTTGAGTTGGCTGAAACCCTTGCTGAAGGAAACGCTGGGGAGGTACTGCTTAACGAGGTTGAGCAGTACCCGAAGTACTATGAGGATATTTCAGGGGGTCTTGAGGAAGTACTGAGTAAGTTAAGGGAGTTAGCTAAAGGGATAAGCTTCAGGGGTGTCGCGGCTTACTTGGCCCACGCGTCCGGAGGATTGAGGACGGCGGATGCTGTTGGGGTTTTATCCTGTACTGAGGGACTCTCACGAACCATCGGCGTGGCCGCGGGTATCGTGGAGGCTTTCCTTAAGGGTTCCTTAGGTAGGGAGGAGGCCGTGAACATGTTGGAGGGTGTTAAGGAGGGTCTCCGCGCGGTGAGCTGCCCGGAGTCTGAGGCACCACTACACCTTAAGACCTACACCTTAGTTAGTGAGGCGCTGAGGTACTTGGGCGAGTTGAGGGTTAGGGATGAGTATGGCTCAATGCTTGTTGCGGGCGTGGCCGCGGCGCTGGCGGCCAAGATCGTTAAGGGTGAGGAGGAAGTTAGGGACGCTATCAATCGTTAAGGGTGACGCTATCACATGAAGTTTTCCTAAGGGAACTTATTTTTGTGGGTAAAATATGTGGGTAAAATAACATCAAAATCGCTGCTCTGTATTCCTTGATGTACCTTACTT
>JAMOOZ010000012.1 GCA_027064885.1 Desulfurococcales archaeon | reverse complement strand
GGGTACGCGCATGCGACCTTAACGACTAGGTTAGGTCTGCCTCTCTCGATGCTTGGTGAGTATCCCCAGAGGAGCCACGCGTCATAAACCCTTAAGTCCTCCTCAAGCTTTGCCGCGAATTCCCTCGCAGCCTCAACGCTCTCCTCAGCCTTATCGGCGATTAGCGGGTTGAGCTGGTAGCTCACTAGGCCGTCGTGGTAGTCGCTCCAGAAGAATGGAGGTCTGAACACTAGGAAGTTGTCCATTAGGCCGAACCTTGTGGCCTCCATCGCTATCTCGTCCTGGTACTTCTCCGGATCCTCGAACCATTCCGGGTGCTCCTTCATTAAGACCTCCTTAGCGTACTCCTTGAAGGACTCCCATAACTCGGGGTCGTCACTGTACGCCTTAGCTGCTAGGGCGGGGTTTGTTGATACCTGCACGTAGCCTAAGTGTCTCAACCACCTGAGCCCTAAGGCGTAGTCGTTCCCGAACTTACAGAGCCCCTCGAGGGACGCGCGGTAGTACACGTTATTCGTTATTAGGTCACCTAACGTCTTCACGTAAGTCTCAGCAAGGTTCTTGGGGTCAAGTTTCCTCTCAGTCTCCTCAGCCATCCACGCTAACATGCTGTTACCTTTATTCACGATCTTCATGCTCCTCAACTGTTCATCAATCACCGCCTTGAGTACGGGGGCCTCACCGCCGAAGAGTACCCTCTCCTGAGCTTCCCAATCCTTAAGCGCGTTAACCAGGGAGTCAATGGCGTTAGCCACCTCAACCCAGTCGAACCCAACCCTAACTGACTCAATGCCTATGAGGTTCCACACGAGCTCGAGGGTAGCGTCGTACAGCCTGAACCTCTCGATGACCACACGCTTAAGGGCGTCGGGACCGCGCTCCACGACCTTCTTGTGGGAGGCGAATACCGCGTTAACCCTCCTGATGACGGACCCCACGACCTCCATGAGGTGCCCGCACATCTCAGGGTGAAGGACGTGGTCGGCCGCAAGCTTAGTGTGGCCCGCCAACGCAGTCTTAACTATGTGGTCGGCATGATCAACGCGTGGCGGGACTGGGAGTGTGAGCTTCTCTGGCCTAGCTGCTTCAATGATCTCCTTAACGTAATCCGGCGTTACGGTCTTAGAGGACACGACTCACCACCTAGGTACGCCCCATACTTTACCGTCGTCTAACCGACGAGAAATGAGGTTAAAAACGTTGAGGTCGTAAACTGTAGGTACTCTGCGTGGATAAGTGTTAAATTGTGAATACCGATAGTAGTAATCCTCAAACAGGAACGAGGAAATACTTACAACCTATCGGTACCTGCAGGTACTGACAGAGACCAGCACGGTAAGCCCGAAGGATAATGTCGCTTAAGTATCTAGGCAGTACATAGTGTGAAGAACGTCTTTTTAATTTTAACGCTTTCTTAATTAGCTTTATACGTTCCTTAGTTAAATTAACTAACTAAAAATTTATATTTTCCTAACTAAATAATGAGATGGTGGAAACCTATGAAGCTCGAGGAGTACCTGAATATGTGGACCAAAGGTGAGGCGGAGGAGGTTATCGAGTACCTCGCAGCCTCGATAATCGCTGAGGAGCAGGGCTTGATCGAGGTTGCTCAAGCCCTCAAGACCATAGCTCTTGAGGAAGCAATGCACGGGGCCAGGGCTCTCGTTCTGGCTGGGAGGATCAAGGACTTAAGAGAGTACTTAAAGCATCGTGTCGAGGCCGAGAAGGAGGCGGCCACGGTAAGGCATGAGGAAGCAAGTCATCACGAAGAGCCTTGGAAGACGGTGTTTGAGTATACGGCTAGGGACGAGGAGCGTCACGCAAGGATCCTTGAGGGAATCCTTAAGAAGCTAGAGTAAGTTATGTGAAAGCTAGGGTTTTTCTATTCCCTCCTCGTTAAGTCCACTAAGCGCTTTTTCCACTAGCTTAAGCGCCTCGGCTAATGCGTCCCTGACATCCCTCCTCTCCGCTAGCTCCGTGAGGAGGGAATCATCCACTATGTCTTTAGTTGCTGCGAGGAGCCATAACGCCTTATCCCTGTCCTCGCTCGAACCCCAGTACTTCCAGCCAGCTAAGTAAGTGACGATCAAACACTCCGGCGGGTCAAGGTATAGGGGCTTCCCCTTAACCCACACCTTAACTGGGGGAACTCTCCTGTCATAGTAGTCAGCAACTATGTCAATAGACTTAAGGGAGAGGTCGCCTTCCAAGAGGTATCCCCGCCCTATTGCTTCCCCCACGCTAGCCAGGAACTTCTCAAGAACTTGGGAGACCTTAGAGTTACTGCATATTAAGTCCACGTCCATGGTTCTGTAGATCCTTCCCGTATATACCTCTACAGCGAAGCCACCGGTAATGACTACGTAACCTAAACTGCTCTTCTCGATAACGTCATTTAACCAAGCAATGAAGTACGCGTAGCGCTCGGTAACGTCGCTAATCCCACTTAGCTCCTTCAGGAGGTTCGGAAAGTCCCTGAGTAATGCTTTAATCACTTCCTCTTCAGTCTTAACACCCTCTCTACCCTGCAAACCTCAACTACCTCCAAGTACGTGTTGAAGCCTTCTCTAGCTAAGGCGGCTAGGCGTAAGGAGTCCTCAAGCCCCCTTGATGTTCTCCTGTGCTTTCCCCTTAAGGTTAGTGATGCCTTAAGTAATTCCCTGCGTAACCTCCAGAACCTTTTCAGGCTGTCCCAACATAACTCCCTACTCACGCCTTTTCTCCATGCATTTGTACTACTCACTGATTAATTAAGTACTTACTACGCGAATTAATGCTGGGAAGAACGCCATAGTTACGCATAGTGCTTAAAGCGAAAGGAGAAAAAGGGTGTTTTAACTTAGCTTACTTAAATCCCGGAGGCCTTACCTTCAGTACTTCCTTGTTCACTAGAGTTGGTGGTTCTCTGCCCTCGTAGAAGGCTATTAGGTTCTCGGCCACTAGCTCGGCCATCTTATGCCTTGTCTCGTAGGTCGCGCTACCGATGTGTGGGGCTAGCGTGACGTTTATGAACGCAGTTATCGGGTGGTTGGGGTCTAGGGGCTCCTGCTCGTGCACGTCGAGAGCGGCGGCCCTCACTCTTCCCTCTTTGAGGGCCTTGACTAGGGCTTCCGTGTCGATTACCTTGCCTCTGGATGTGTTCACTATTATCACTCCGGGCTTGACCTTCTTGAGGCGTTCCTCATTGATTAGGTGGTACGTCTCCTTGGTGAGCGGCGTGTGTATTGATATGAAGTCCGACTCCTGAAGGAGCGTGTCGAGATCCTTGTACTCGATCCCGAGCTTCTTCTCGAGCTCCTCTTTCCTTATGGCGTCGTAGTAGATTACCCTCATTCCGAAGGCCTTGCCGAACTCGGCTACCCTAGACCCTATCCTTCCTAGACCGATGATGCCTAAGGTCTTGCCCTTAAGCTCCACACCCAGCATCATGTGTGGGTGCCATCCTGTCTTGAGGCGCCACCACTCGCCCCAACGCACAAAGTGGTCCGCCTCAACTATCCTCCTTGCGGCAGCCATGAGGAGGGCCCACGTGAGCTCGGCCGTGGCCTCAGTCAGCACGCCGGGGGTGTTCGTGACGTAGATCCCTAACTTAGTAGCACACTCCACGTCAATGTTGTCGTACCCCACGGCGTATTGGGCGACGATGCGTAGGTTCTTGGCCTGGCTTAGGAGGTTGCAGTCGATCTTGTCGGTGAGGAGCGTGCCTAGCGCGTCGACCTCCTTAGCCTTCTTAAGGAGTACCTCGTAGGGAGGTGCTTGGTACCTGTCCCAAACCTCCACATCGTAATACTGGCTGAGCTTGTCAATGACGTCCGGGAAGAGTTCCCTGGTTATGAAGAGCTTCGGCTTCAAGGCTTTAACACCACATGTCCTAACTTGAGAGGAACCTTAAAATCGATTACCCGCTGATACTACGGGGCGTAATAGTAATTAGTGGTTCACACCGCAGCACCCAAGTAATATCTATTAAGCCAGAGTCCCACACACGATAACACCTCACCTAAGTCAATTCACTCTAAGGAACTCACTTACGCCATGTATCTACGACCCTCAAGCAAGGACCTGCAGAAGAGCCGTCGCGTGGGACGTTAAGGAACCCGTAGCCTACGAGGCTAGGATGGTTAGGGAGGGTGGAACCCGCTCATAGAGGTGCACATGTACGCGGTCCGAAGTCGGTGGCTGAGGGAGTGGTTAGGCACGTACCAAACACTGACTACGCCTACCCGAACGTGAACTCTTTAATCAACGCGTGCCCTGGGCTTAAGGAGGTCCTAAGCAGACACCCCGGCCTAAGGCCGGCGCTGAACCCAGGCATGCGGGAGTCCCTGCTGAAAGCAATTACGGAACAGCAAATAACGATGCGTTTAGCGCTTAGAATAACAGCTAAACTCACCCTAACGCTGGGGAGAAGCTCGTGAGGGGTGGGAAGGAATTCCGCGACCTACCAACACTCCACGACACCCTCAAAGCCGGGGCAGAGGCGCTTAGGGGTGTGGGGCTAAGCAGAAGGAAGGCTGAGTACATACTGGGAATAGCTAAGGCAGTGGTTAAGGGCGGGTAAGGCCTAGAATCCGTAACCAAGCTAAGACCTGAGGACGCTGTCGAGGAACTCAGGAAATTCAAGGGTGCCGGGCCATGGACAGCTAAGCCGGCCTACATGG
>JAMOOZ010000011.1 GCA_027064885.1 Desulfurococcales archaeon | reverse complement strand
GAGTCTATGTTTAAGGAGTAACTACGTAAGTACCTCCGGAAGCCATATATGTTTTACTAGAATATCTAGCTAGGCACAACCTTACATTAGGGAGCCTCGAGCCTTAGGAGTAGAACAGCTTCCCTCATCACACATCAGGACGTACGGTAACCGTTCTCCACCTGCGGTCTTTTTAGGTCTCTGTAAGTTGGTTCATCACGGTTTCCCTAGATCCCCCTCCCCACCCGACTGGGAAGCATAAGCTTAAGCTAACAACGCTTAAAGCAAGAAAAGACCATAAAGAACCTTAAGAACCAGAAACTGCATCCAACCTGTGTCTACTTATACCTAAGACAGCATCTTCAACGCTGAAGCCGCTACCAATGACTTTCGGTCGTTTCTCTATAACATTGAGCAAATTGGCAAAAGGAATGATATCTTGTACATTTCACTCATTATCTAGTTAACGCACGCCGTGCTTGCGTTACTTAAATATAGCATTGAATTATTGTACTTGAATCTTGATAGAGATTAATTGAGTGCTATAGGTTATCGATGGGTCATTTAAATAACCGTGGGAAACACTGAACTCTAACACCTTAACCAATAGGCTGTTTCGGGCTTAGCAATGCATTTAAGTACTTTTCTTTTTAATTGTTTCTTTACTTGTTGTGGGGACTTTAGATGGGGGGTCGTGGTGTTGGGCTTGGCCGAGCCCCGTGGGGTGCGGGTGAAAGCCAATGAACCCACACCAAGACCTAACCCCCACAAAAACAAACAAAGAAAAAAACAACTAAAACACAACCAAGAGAAAAACGCTCACGTCTTAGCCCATTTCCTTGCCTTGTTCTTAAGTGCCTGAGTGGCTAGGCGCTTAAAGTCATCCCACCTACCATCAAGTAGGGCTCGCAACGCTTCCCTACCTTCCTCACCGCAGTCCTCTAGGGGCTTGAGTATGTACCTAACTAACCTAACGGCTATGTCTGGATCGCGGAAGTATTTTCTGAGTGCCGTCATGAAGGCCTTAGGGTCACTGTATATTAGTTCCCCTGGATATCTGCCGTACATACTGTACATGAACATGTTCAATGATAGCTGGAGGCCTGGCACATGTTTTCTTAACCTCTCATTAACTAGGCTGGCTAAGTATCTGGCAACCATAGCTTCTGTTTTGCTGTCGACGTTACCAGACCTCACTAGTATCACTCCTCCTCGGTCACTAACCTCCATTCAGGGTCTACGCAGAATGTTAGTGGGGCTGGAGGCACGGGCTTTAGTATGCCGTATGCCTCCACACTATAGCACCTTCGGTTCTTACCCCACTTACGCCTTATTCGTGCTACAACGTCGTATAATTCCACAGGCGGTTCGAGTTCGCTTGCCTCAGTATCTGCGTACGCGTAGAATGTGGTTATACCTAACTTTCTTCGCATGAGTATATTGTTTATGTGGTCCCTGTAGAACTCATGGAGACCACCCGATAATTTGAGTAAGTGACTTACGGGATCTATCACCAAATAGTCTGGACGTATCCTTAATTCATTATCGCGTGCTCTGTGTGCTAGCCTGTAGAGCGGCTCCTGCGTCGGGTTTAAGCATTCGATGATTATTTCAGCATTAGCTAACTTACTCTTAGGAAATGCGTTGCTGATTAAATCTATGACGTACTTAACAATGTCGGGAGGCTTGCTGAAGGACCTTATGAGCAGTTTGCCCCCGCTCGAATAAGCGAAGGAAAGGCCGATGAGTACACCCACAGCAAGAGACGGCACGTACTTATCAACAACTAGGAGTACCTGTGATCCCCTACGCAAATTTCTGAATATGTAGTTAATCGGTTCTAAAGGAGTTATCGTCTCAACGTTCTTTGGCTCTCCGACCTCCTCGATTCTTACTGGCGCGTAAACACGTATACCGTCACCAGCGACTATATCGTAATGAAGCTCCACTTCAGGCACTACGGTTCCACGCATTTTCCTTACTTGGAGGGTTCTGCGGAGGATACCGTTCTTGAATTCCGACTTAAGTATGATCACGCCGTCGAAGATGAACTCCTCAAGACCGTACCCAACGACTTCATATCCTATCGGGAGTTCAGCCACTATGAGGCCCGTAACTTCATAAGGCCTCAACCCAAGAACTAGGGCATTCTTAATTAACTCCCTAGCACCTCTTAAGGTAGTCATTTGAGTTACCGCCGTTATTGAGTCTATGACAACGCGCTTAGCACCTAACCTAGCGACAGCATCAAGAAACTCTATTAGGTTCTCTCTGGCGGCCTCGAAAGTTGTGGATTGAAGCCCTTCAATATATTGAAATGTGCCATCCCTTAAGTACGGTTCAAAGTCCATGCCTAGAAGCTTCATAAACCTCAGGAAATCTGCCTTAGACTCCAGAAAGGAAAGGTAAACGCCTGGCTCTCCCCGCCTTAATCCCTCATAAAGGAATTTCGCGGCCATCGTGGTTTTGCCAGCTCCCGGTGTACCGGCGACAAGCACAATGTTGCCTCTCGGTATGCCTCCATTGAGGAACTCATCCAACCCGATGATCCCTGTAGGACACACATCATTCATGCGACCACCCCATGCCTAACTATAACCTTACCTGTAGCATTAATTAAGTGAATCACAACTTAAGGAATGGTATCTACATCACACCCTTTTTAACCCCCCAACGTCTTAATGTAGCAATGCAACACGTAACTCAACATTATTCACAGACAATGCTGTCCTGTCTCTCGTCATTTGGATTGCTGGTTTGCGGCATTGAATGACATATTTTCTAAATGCTTCTCTAGTTTCTTAGCTAGTCTCGCCACGTACTTCTTGAATTCCTCAGAATCCAATGAAGGAGGCTTCTCCTCGCTCTGCACTATCTCCGCAAGCGCCTCCACGACCTTCGCAAGGATTTCATCACTTAACTGCCCGTAATCCATATAGAGTATTTCCCTGAATTCTTCTGGATTCTCTATAAACAATTCGGACATTCTAGAACCCGTAACGTATTGATGCCTTATGGATGTGCTCTTAGCCCTCTTAGAGCCCACAAGCGAAGATAATATCCTATTGATAACCTCCTCTATTTCCTGTAGTGTCTCCGGCTTCGGCATGGGCACTTCCCCTTCTTGACTTCCATTGCCGTCGGTAGAGGGTTTCCTCATCCAAGCCATTAGACACTACCGTCCAAGTAAATTACATAACAAAAATGATAAAAGTTTACCTCACGTATGAGAAGGATGTCCTTAAATTAACTATGAGGTTAAGTATTCTAACCATTCATGTCGGAGGTATTTGCGTGAAAAGAAGTACGGTATACACCATTATTGAGAGAAACAGCAGAATTAATGCATGGAAGAGTGACGAAAGATATCGAGAGCCGGTGAAGTAGGACGTGGTAATGCCATTCAGTATAGACTCTATTAGCGCCCCGTAAATTATGAGGGATGTTAACGCAAGCGGGTCTATCCTTCCAAGCATTGTCAGCTTCTCTGACTCCCTAGCCAGTGGATACAGGAACGTCTGAAGGAATATTGCTGTGGTTATTAAGTAAACTATAAGCACCATGTACACCGTAGCCAAGAATGACCTAGTAGCTTCCTTTAGCTTACTAGTATACCCAACTATTACTTCAACTGATTCCCTGAAGTCCTTAAGCGTTCGGAATAGCTCCTCGCCACCCTTAGCAAGTACCTTAAGGTAATCGGCTGTAATGGCTAGAAGCGGCGTCTCTCTCCTCAGATACCTTGTTGCAGAGTCTATGCTCTCGCCAGCAGCCAACGCATTAAGCATCCTCACGAGGTCGCGCCTCAAATACTTAGAGTACTTCAGTGATTCCCTAAGTGCCTCAGGCAGGCTGAGGCCGGCCCTTAAACTGCTTTCTAATGCTGATAATATCAAAGGTATTTCTGCTTCCGCCCTCGAGGTTTCCCACTCCCACTTGTACTCAAATAGTGCTGAAGGTATTAGTGATACGGCTATAATGAATGACACCCCTAGGGCTTCGTAGGGATCGTAGAGGCTGAACCCCCTCTTTACTATAATGATTAGGTATATAGCATAAAGTACCGTGGCCCAAGCTGGGAGCGTAAGGAGCAGGATCCGCAGGTCCTTCCTACTTATGCTGACCTTAACCTTCCTCCTCATAGTAGTGCCCTCTCAACGATCTTCTTGGCCATGATGGCGGAGAACGCGGAGAACAGAGGTATCGCCACGAATATTAGGAGAGTTATTAACGCGTTGACGTCGAATCCACTGCTAAGTACTGAGAGCGACGACAACATCACTATCGCTATGACGGGGAAGAACACACCTATCGACATGTACATCTCGACGATCACTGATAAGCTCTCTATAGCCTTCCTAAGCCCTGACTCCCTCTCAGCCATTATCGCGTCGAACTCCTCCTTAAGGTAATTTATCGCTTCCTCACCCATTCCAAGCGAAAGCACTATGCGTTTAAGCGTGTCGAGCACGGGTCTTTTCTTGAGAACCTTCTGTAACTCGTTAATTGCTTCCTCGGGAGTCACTCCTAATGATATTTGCTTTATTAGGTAATCTAGTATAGGTGACTTAACTTCGCTAGCTGCTGAGAGGAACGCTTCGAGAGGTGACTCACCAGCCATTATAAGTGTCCTTAACCTAAGTATCAAGTGCGGTAACCTCAGTTCCAGGTGTTCAAGCATTGAGCTTACCTTAAACTTAG
>JAMOOZ010000010.1 GCA_027064885.1 Desulfurococcales archaeon | reverse complement strand
GTTGGTGGGTCCCTCAGGCACCACTGTCAGTGTTGAGGAGAGCTTCCGCGTAATGCTGGGCCGTATCCTCGCTTTTTCGCTGGTGTTCGTCACCACGCCGTCAATAGCCTACATAACGGACTCCGTCGTGGGCGAGAAAGAGAGAAAGACCTTCGAAGCCCTCCTAGCAACGCCCGTACCCAGGTGGTCACTCGTGATCGGTAAGACATTATCAGCGTCAGTCATAGGACTCATCACTGGCTTAGCGGATGCTGTGGGTCTGCTACTCTTCTTCGCTTTACCTTCAATGACGTACGGCGTTAACCTACTCTCCCTACTAACGCCAAGCCTAATGGTAACGCACGTGAGTGCTGTGTACTTATCGGTGCTTGCTTCTCTGGCCCTAATACTCCCGATAGTCATAAGATCCGGCAGTTACAGGGTCGCTCAAGCCTTCTCACTCGCCATCATCAGCGTTGCCTCGATAGTATTCTTCATATCCCTCTACGCTGACATAAACGCGTTAACCCCACCATTGAAGTACGCATTATACGTCATACCCTACAGTCATGCTGTCGGGATGATAAAGCAATCCGTGCTCGGCGAGGTAAGTCAAGCGACAGTTCATGCGCTAGTAATCATAGCCGAGATAGGGATACTACTCGCACTAGCTGTGAAGCTGTTCAGTGAAGAGAAAATCATTTACTCAAAAACTTAAAATAACGACACTTACTTACCCTTTGGGTCTAATGATGGTCAGCAAGACGAGCATGAAGTCACTTATCAGATCGCGGTGGATGTTGATAGTTTCGGTTACTATCCTCATAATAGCTTTGATCGTCGGTTCTTACCTGAGGTATTACCCAGTAATAAACGCTGAACGCTGGGGTTACGGTCCTACCCTTCAAGAATTAGACCCGTACTCCGAGTATTGGATAGCCGAACACTTACTCAAGAATGGACTAGGTTACTTCACCGAATTAACAAGAGCTAATCCAGTAACGCATATATTCTGGTATCCGTGGGGGAGAGACTTCACGTACACGGAGCCACCAATGCTTTCCATGTTCTCAGTAGTAACATATTACATAGCCCATGCAATTAATCCGTCATTAAGTCTTTACGCGTGGATGGTTTACCTGCCAATACTCTTCTTCATAATGGCTACCTTAGGTATTTACTTCACAGCCCGCGAACTCTGGGGTGATCTGCCAGCAGCCATCGCAGCACTAACAGCTGCCCTTATGTTTGTGAGCAGGCATCAAGCGGGCTTCACTGTGAAGTACGCCATAGGTCTAGCGTTTCTCTTCCCAGCAATTTACTTTCATGTAAGGGCTTGGAAGCGAGGCAGCTATATCTCGGCTGTCCTTGCAGGTATATTCCTGGCATTAACGGCGCTTTCTTGGGCAGGCTTCAACGTACTGCTCGGTGTTATAGTTATTCAAGCGGTTTTACTTCCACTAATAAGAAAGATTACTAAGAAGGATATATTGATGCTCTTCGTGGAGTTTATACCGGTTACCGCAGCTATAGTAGGGACACCTTTCTACAGGGGGGTTCACTACATCTATGGTAGTGTGGGTATAGTCATCCCGGCCTCCTTAGTAATGTTGCTCATAGCTTACGGTCTTCAGAGATTATCAGAGAAGAAAGAGGTAGTCCTAACGCTGCCATTATTACGTAGGTACAAAGTGGTGTATTCCATACTAATAGTCCTGATAGTTGTTGGGGGGCTAGTTGCTATAACTACGGGAGTAATAGTGATTAAAGGAAAGGCTCTCTTCGCCTTAGGTCTTAGAGGACTTGTGCGAGGAATACCGACCACGGTTCAGGAGTACGCTACACCTACCCCCTCAGCCCTTATAATGAGCGAGGGAGGAGCATTAATTATATCACTGGTAATGCTAGTATACATGCTCTACAAGGTGCTGTTTAAGCGTGATGTCTCATACCTTTTCATTTTGATACTCCTTGCGACATCATTATATGCTACCGTACACTTATCTTACTTCATACCCTACAATAACTACGTTGTGGCATTGACGTCGGCGTGTTTCTCTGGGGTTCTCATTAACAGAGTCCTGAATAAAGGGTTCAGGCGTGAGTGGTTCATTAACGTAGTAGCGTTAGTGCTAGTAGTGATATATACGATAGCAGTGATAGCTCAAGGAGTAATAGTTTGGGCACCTATGTATAGGTCACAGTCACCAATGATAATCAACTCAGGCATAGGCGTTAGCGCTGATGCACCAGCATGGCTTGACGCACTTAACTGGGTAAGGAACAATGCGCCCAACGGAAGCGTGTGTGTAGCGTGGTGGGACTATGGATACTGGATCTCCGTAGTCGGTCACTGTGCCAGCGTTGCTGACGGAGCTACGCTCAATGGTACCCAGATAACACTACTGGCTAAGGCATTGACAGGGACGGAGGAGGAAGCCTATAAGATATTCACGAAGGACTTTCGCATACGCCCGGATAGACTCTACTTCATCGCTTATGAAGTGTATTTAGTGGATGAGCGGAGAGGATACGTGTACCCAGGACCTGTCGTAGCCGGTTCTTCACTCATAGGTGCCGACGCAGCCAAAGGCATAGCCGCTATATACAAGATAGCTGGTAGACAACCACCTGTATACATGTACACTTACGCGCCTTACTACGGTAGCAGAATGCAGGTAGCCGTAGGTCTACCGGATTGGACCAACAAGACCCTACAGAACGCATTACTCTTCAAAGTATTGCTTAACACGGCTTACGTAGTGTGGGGTAAGGCAGGATTTAAGGTAGCGTTCCTCTACAAGAACCCGACGAACCCGCCAATACTGCCGAAGCCCAGCATGACTATATTCGAGCCTGTATATGTAGGGGTTAGCAGAGTAACGACGAACCTATATGTAGTCGTGTCAGTATATGGTGTGAAGGGTGTGGTATGAGTAAAGGAACTCAAGTCGTTTGCGGTAAGTACGTCTTTATAAATCCCTACACGTATGTTAAGGATGCTTGTGTCGAATTTGACGCTAAGATAAGGGATGTGAAACCTGACGAGGATCTCTGCAATATGGAGAAACCCTTAGTAATAACTCATGGCCTCGCATCAACTCACACGCACCTAGGTCTTTATCCTGTGAGGTCGACGTTAGGATATGGGTTAAGGCTTGATGATTGGGTGAATACGTTCGCATGGCCCTGGGAAAGGTTCCTACTCAAAAACCCTGACGCATCATATGCTACTGCCTTAGTGGCCATTGCAGAGATGCTGTCATCCGGTATCACGTTATTTGCAGACATGCACTTCAATGAGGAACGCGTTCTTGACGCAGTACTTAGGACTGGGATTAAGGCTGACTTAAGTGTAGCCGTGATGAATGGAGGAGTTTTTCAGAGTTTCGATGATGCCCTCGAGGCGAATAGGGAACTCGTTAACAGGGTCAGGAAGTTAGGACGTCCTGAACTTGTCAGAGCTAGGTTTGGCCCATGCACACCTCGCCTACTTAATCCCAGTGAATTTGCGGAGGTCGTTAGTGCTGCTCGAAGAGAGGGTGTTGGCGTGCATGCCCATATTGCTGAGGTCCCTGAGGATGAAGAGTACCTGAGGAAGAGGTGGGGGTTTTCTCTGAGGGATTTCATAGAATACACGGGTTTAGGGGATAATGTAGATACCTTAGTTGCCCATGCCATATGGGTTCAGAGCTTAATAGATATTTTGGCTGAACGCGGGATTAAGGTATCGCATGCTCCAAGGTCTAATACCCTGCTGCGGGATGGTTTAGCACCCATAACAATCCTTCTCGACGCTGGAGTGAATGTAAGTTTAGGAATAGATGTAGCACCAACATATTCCGTAATAGATGATGCTGCCTTCACTATAGGTTTGCATTATAGCGGAGGTGATCAAGCCTTAAGCGCTGAGGATGCACTGTGGATGGCTAGTGTAGCTGGCTACAGGGCACTAGGTTTCGGCACGGGTGAGTTAACTCGTGGAGAACCAGCCGATATTGTCGTGTGGGAATTAACTGATGTTCTACCAGAGGGTAGGGTGTCACACGTGGTCACGAACCTGGTAATGGGTAAAGCAGTAGTGCGTAAGGTAATAATCAACGGGTGTGAAGTATATAAAGGAACTTCCCTAACAAACGTACAGCCAACTGAGTTAATAAGGTGCAAAAGCAGGCTGGCGAATTACCTGGAGGCGTTCCTGACCTCCTGACCACTACGTCGTCGCGATACTAGCTCCTTCATCACACCTGTAGCTTCCTTTAATAGTACCTGGCAGGCGGAAATTAAGCCCTTCCCGTATAGTGTGTTAATCACGTTATACCAATCTATCTTCAGGATTAGGTATGTGAGCAACGCCGTCACCATGACTAGCACTGGCACCGTGTATATTTGAGTTGTCGCGACGGCTGTTATCCATGATGCGTAAACAACAACGATACTAGTTAGTACCACTTTTCCTACGAATATTGCTAAAACATACCGCGGAAGAGGATATTTCATCAAACCCAGCGGTATGTACAATATGTCATCCGGTAAGGGGGTAGAGGCAAAAATAACTATTGCAACAAAGAGTGAACGCCTAGCTACCCTCTTAAACAACTCAATATTCTTCTTGCTGCTCTCACCTAATCCACGCCTAAAAGCCGTGCCAAGGAAATACACAACTATCTTACCGGTAGTTGCGCCTGCGGCCGATGATAAC
>JAMOOZ010000009.1 GCA_027064885.1 Desulfurococcales archaeon | reverse complement strand
TTTCCTCGCCCGACACTATATAGTCGGGAGCTGACTTACGTATGTCGTAAACCTCTCCCCATTCTCTTAAGTGTCGCTCTAGCCGTGGGTTACTTAGTGCCTTGCGTAGGCATAACCCTAGTTCACGCATTCGTTCCTGAATGTCCTTAGCTATTATGTCGAAACCTATTGATTCCACGACATCCTCGCCTACTACACTCACTAGTTTCTCGGCGTTTTCAACCGTTACCATTCCTCCCTCTTTCTTGTATTTGAAGACTGTGCGTCTGGAGATGTTTGTAAGGTAGGATAACTCGCTAATACTCATCATTTTCCTCTGCATTGCTTCGTTGAGCTTTTCTCTATTTATTGTCAGATATAACTCTCCTTTCTTGTAAAGGGCTATCAGCTCTGTTGGCTTAAGATACATGTTCTCTAGGGTTCTCTCATTCATTATATACACGCCGCTCTTCTCATACACGATGTTATCATAGAGTTCCGGATCGTCGGATATTACCACGGGAACAGAGTCCAGCGCTAGCGACGCCTTTAATATGTCATGCACTTCATCCTTGCTTACGCTCGCACCTATCTTAACTCTGATTATCACGTCAGCGGCGTCACCACCGACCGCTATAAGGTCTATAGATCTTTCCCTGTGGCTTGACGGGAAACGTAGTATTGTGTATCTCTTTCCTGTAGCTTCTAGAATGTTAACTACCCTTTCCAGCAACATCCTCAACTTTCTTCTTCGGTTTCTTGACTCCGCGCTCATTGCCACACTATTAATTTATTATGTTATGAGCGTAAAAAGAAATTCCCTTAGACTAAGGAACGCTTACACGCATATCTAGTCTTGCCCAACATTTCCTGATTAGAATCTTATTAAATTCATTTCGAGGAGAGCGGGGAAGTATTGAATAAGGTGTTCAGTTAAAATGTTAGAGTGTTAGGATGAGTTCATTACTCCTTTCTCTTAAATCTAGCGAAGACCATTGCATGGTCTTTGTCGTAAGGATCTAGGTGTACAACGTCTATTATTTCAAAGCCACCCTTAATGAGTGTGTTTATCTCTTTTTGGTAAACTTCATCAGGCTCTTTAGTGACGTCTATGCTTCTGGCCTTTATTGCTAGGTAGAGGTACCCACCATCACGTAGGAAGTACTTTGCGTTCACGTTCACTATAGATGCCTGCTCAGGCTGTGCTACGTCAGCATATATTATGTCAGCGTAATCCACTATATGTGCATACTTATTCGGGAATCTTGCGTCACCCAGTATTGGAATTATATTCTTTCTAACTTCAGCCACTGTTATTAGCTCTCTAACTACCCTAGGCGCGAATTCTACGCCATACACTATACCCTTTGGACCTACGAGGTCGGAGACGTGGCTTGGTGTAGTTCCGGATCCGGCGCCTAAGTAGAGGATACGGCTACCCTCCTTAATTACCAGCTCCTTTATGCCTTTTAGTAGGGCAGCTGATAACTTACTGCGGTATGAGTTCCACTCCCTGTATTCCTCGTCGCCTATTCTGAAGAGCCATTCCCCGTAAACTTTCTTGCCTGGCACCAGGTTCTTAGTGGCTAATCTAACTGAACCATCCTCTAACTCTACTATGTACACGCCCTTGTACTGAGGGTGTGGCTCTATCTTAACTACCTCTGTCATGCATGCTCACCCCCGGAAAGTAATTTTTACGTGATAACACGGGTAACTTCATTTTCTACGGCCCCTCCTTCCTCTAAACTTCTTCTTAGGCTTGAGCCTTCTCCTACTGAATCTTTCTCTTCTCTCCTTAGGACGCTGTGGCGGCTTAGCATAGAGCTTCTTTATCTCCTCTATTCTCTCCATTAGTTCCTTCTTTAACTTATCCGCTATGAACCTTCCGGTGAAGTAATCCGCCTTGGCAGCTATCGCTAACTTCGTCGCTAACGCACGGGCAATCTTTCCACGCTGCCATCTTGGCGATGAATGTATCTCTGGGTATTGGAATATTATGCCGTGCTTTGGCGGCTTCCCACCTGTTCTGAGTGCCCTAAACAGCGCTTTCTCAGCCCCTAGTACCTGTATTGTGCTGGCAGGCATCTTAGCGAGGTTTTCGAGGCTACCTGCTAGGGAGAGTAGCCTAGCACCCAGTAACGGGCCTACTAGGGTCGTTATGTTCGGGGCTACCTCCCTCATTACTTGGCCTATGTACTGCGTCAGGGTATCCCTGAGCTTGCTCATCTCTAGCATTATATTAGCTAGAGTCTGTATCGGCCTTATGTCAAAATCCGAGAGTTCAGCACCAATACTCTTCTTAGCTGCCTTGGCTATTCTCTCCGACTTCCCCTCACTGAAACCTAACTTCCTTAACGCCTCCTTCGTTATGTTCTCCCTGCTACCTAGCTCAGCAACGATTCTTGCGTAGTTGAGGTGGTCAGCTACTAAGTCGTCAAGCTCAGGGAAGTGAATACTGTACCACTCCCTGAGCCTCGCCGCAAAGAGGTTCAGTGTCTTATCAATGTCGTCTATAGCCCTTATCGCCTGGATAGCTAGCAGGTCACGTTTCTGCGCGACTTTCCTCAACTTCATCCTAGTTATCTGCAATGAAACCCCATTAGCGAAGTCTACCCATTCCTCAACAGAGCCTGTGAAGCCTCCCTCAACAGCTAGCTCAGCGATTCTGCTCCTTAAAGCAAGTACTGATTCGTCGCCTGGAGCTAACTCTATTTTTAGATTTAGACCTCTTAACGCCCTCGCATGCTCCTCATCCTCGACTACGAATACTACATCTTCTGAGTTCCCTAGCTCCTTGGCCAGCTCTAGAAACTCCTCCGAGGGCTTACCCTCCTCGATTGCTAGGGCCCTTGAGACTAACCGATTTATTTCCTTAACCGTAAATTTCTTTACTATGGAATCACCATCAAGTGCAAACGCACCTATTACAGTATCTATTACTGGTATTTTCCTCAAACCGCGCACCAAGCTGAATACATTATTAACCTATTTTAGGTTTTGCAAATAGCACGGCTGTGTAAGGCGTCATTCAGCCCCGAAAGGAGTTCATCAAGTGAGCCAAGCCTTTAAAAGGACTAACTCCTCTGAGATACGGGTGTGAGAGAATGCCAACGCATGGTTCGATGACCAAGGCAGGTAAGGTAAGAAGCCAGACACCAAAGATAGAGAAGAAACCTAGGAGGAACTTACCTCCTAGGATGCGAAATAGAAGGGAGTACTGGATTAGGAAGAGAAAGGAGGCAGGTCTCCCCGTACCGACCGTAGTGCCCCCCTCATCAGTGCCGCGCGGGAGCAAATAACATACCTTTCTTCGAATGTTATCCTAGGGATAACGATTGTCTCCTTAGGATCTTTTTAACCTAGGCTCACCTACTATTCTCAGGTGTTGCTAGGTGGGCGATAACCCCGAGGTAGGGGACTTAGTCCGTGTACGTATGGGATCTGGCTTAATACTTGAAGGCATTGTAATGCCCTCTACAGAATTCAGCTCTGATGACGTACTAGTGATCAAGCTAAGCAACGGATATAATATTGGGGTTTCTAAGAAGGGTGCTGAGATAGAGATTCTACGCAAGAAAGCCGTGGATGTTGGGAAGGTGGCCCCGCCAGGTACTAGCAGGATTTCCGGGAAAGGTTCCCTGAAAACATCCTTGATAAGTACGGGTGGCACCATAGTGAGTAGAGTGGAGTACGAGACAGGAGCTGTAAAACCAGCTATCACAGCGGAGGAACTTGTGGAGATGGTTCCTGAGTTTTTGGAAAACTCCTCCCTAATAGAGGTGCTTGAGCTCTACCGGGTTTTTAGTGAGGATATAACGCCGGAGCACTGGAGTAAGCTAGCACAGGAGGTAGCTAAGAGGATCAATGAGGGTTTCGATGCCGTAATAGTTGCTCACGGCACTGACGCCATGGCATTTACGGCATCCGCGCTTGCCTTCGCGTTGCAAAACCTCCCTATACCCATAATGTTTGTCGGTGCTCAGCGAAGTAGTGATAGACCAAGTACCGATGCCGTGCTTAACCTTAAGGCGTGCATGAGCATAGCTAAGCACGCCCCCTATGGAGAGGTAGTTGTTGTCATGCATGGAACAACTTCAGATGAATACATACTAGTACACCGAGGTGTTAAGGTTCGAAAAATGCATACCAGTAGAAGGGATGCCTTTCAGTCTATTAACGATATACCCTTAAGCAAAGTAATTATGCCTGAAGGAAAATTCATTCAGCTAAGCAACACATACCTACCCCGAAAGAAAGGGGAACTCCTAGTGAGGCCTAAATTCAGTGATAAGGTAGCACTACTGAAATTCTATCCCAACATGGACTGCACCTTGATAGATTACTTAGTCGATAAGGGTTACGAGGGAATAATCATTGAAGGAACAGGTCTAGGACACATAAGGGGTCCATGCATAGATTCCATAAAGCGAGCATCCGAGGAGGGAGTTATCGTAGGTATCACGTCACAAACGCTATTCGGTAGGGTTAACCTCAAGGTATATACTAACGGAAGAAGGCTCCTGCAAGCCGGTGCTGTACCGCTTTCTGACATGCTCCCTGAAACCGCATACGTTAAGCTTTCGTGGATCGTGGGCAACTTCCCGGATACTGAGAGGGAAGAGCGTGTAGAGATGTTGGTCAGGAACATAGTTTTCGAGATGAACCCAGTTCACGACATGAGGCATTATCCGAGGTGGTATCATGGAGGTTGACTATAAGG
>JAMOOZ010000008.1 GCA_027064885.1 Desulfurococcales archaeon | reverse complement strand
TATATGCTGGCCTGACGCCTATCCCTAATCCCTCTCCCTCGCTCCAGTGACTTAAGCCGTCACCGTACCTTATTACGCTACATGTGTTGGGTACAGAACCCTTCGGATTAATGTACGCCACATCACCTAATCCTTCCTTTATCTCCTCGCTCTTGAGTATATATCCACGTAACCTGTACTTGCTTAGTAAATCAATGAACTCCTCGCTTGGTTCCCCGTAAGTGAGTAGTGCTGCACGGACCTCGCTGACCTTACCATGCCATCTGCTCGTGAGTAGGCGAACCTCATTCTCGGGGTTGAAGTCCTCTAAGCCAGCATTCATTGGTGGAGCTAAAGTCACGTACATTCCAGCGTCGTGAGCCGCCCTGGCAACGTTGTCTAAGTATATGTCAGTGACTAGTGCCGAGGTTATTCCCCGCATCATCATCTCCATGAATGCCATCGCCGCCAAGTAATACACGTCGGTCCTCGTCAGGGTTGTTAGGAATTCCTTAACGTACTCCCAGTCAACATCAGTAACTCTATACCTGAACGGATAGAGCGTCACGGTGGTGAAGGCCGTTGAGAGCCCCGGCATCACTATCCTTCCAGCACCATTAATAAGAAGTTCAGGGTACTTTAGATCCTCAGGCGGTTCTCCCTTCCCTACCTCCATAATCTTGCCGTCCTTGACGTACACATATCCTCTCTCTATCACGGGGTCGTGAACCATTGATAGGGTCAATATTGTCGCTCCGTTGATTAGTATCTTAACCATTTACGGCAACCCCGCACTATGACTGTTACATTGGTAATAGTCTTTCCTTCACAATACAGCCTTGAGCTTACCTCCTCATGAGCCTCGCTATTAGCTGGGGAGTCACGTACTTCTTTCCGATCTTACTTAGTTCCTCGTCCCACTCAGCCAATATGCGGACGGCTTCATTCCCCACCTTAACAGCGTCCTCAACTCCCGCCCCAGCCACGAACTCCTCAGTAACCCTGTTCGCTATTGCGGCGCACACTGCTCCAGCCCTAGCCCCATATATATTTGATAGCGTGAATAGGGTGGCTGCCTCCATCTCGAAGTTGAGGACGTTCACCTCGGCTAGGTCCTTATGTATTGTTGCCCACCTCCTTGGCAGATACCCTTTATACCCGGGCCTCCCCTGCCCTATATAGAACGAGTCACTACTCGCCGTTAGCCCGACATGATACCTCACACCAAGCTCCTCAGCCGCACCGATCAACGCTAGGACAACCTCGTAACTCGCTACGGCAGGGTACTCAGGATCCACGTATATCTTGCTTGTCCCGTCATACCTAACCGCCCCCGTACTGATTATCACGTCACCAACGCGTATCTCCTTCCTTAACGCTCCAGTAGTCCCTACACGTATGAAGGTGTCTGCCCCAACCCTTAGGAGCTCCTCTATTGCTATGGCGGCCGCTGGACCTCCTATACCCGTTGATGTCGCGGCTATCTTTACTCCCTTATATGTTCCCACATATGTTAGGTACTCTCTATGCTCGGATAGCTTCCTTGACTCGTCCCAGAAACTAGCTATCACTGGTACCCTTCCTGGGTCCCCAGGTAATAGAACATATCTAGGTATTTCACTGGGTCTAATGGATATATGGTATTGTCTGCCGGTCTCATCCTCTGGTGCGGATGCTGACTTAAGCTTCTTGCATGCTTCCACGTAGAACACCATGTAACTCAATGCGGGGTTATGTTTTTAACGTTGTTCAGTTGTCTTGCGTTTATTTTTTAAATTTCCTAAAGTAATGTAGTGCTGAAGAGGTGCTGAAGTGTTGGTAAGGAAAATGCTAACAAAATCCTCGGTGATTGGACTTAATACTTACACCTCAGATGCTAGGTACTTGGGGAAGGTCGTTGATTTCGGTGTTGATCTTCAGAACCCCTCAAACGTGACTATAATAGTAGAAGGTAAAGACAAGAGGTATGTGGTGCCTGTCTCATATATAAAGGCAGTTGGAGACATCATAATACTTGCTGAGAACGCTCCTCTGGATGAGTTAGCTGAAAGCAAGCCTTCAACACAGGTATCAACACAGCCAACCACCACTGTAACTACTGCAACACCTGCAACGGTATCAACACCGTCGTATCCCACGACCCGAGTCCAGCAACCAATTCAGCAACCTTCAACGCAGCCCGTGATCCCTCGGTGCCCCACTTGCGGCACAGCCTTGATATATTACCCGCAATACGGAAAATGGTACTGCCCGAGATGCAGGAAGTACACTGAGGTTCCACCAGCAGTCCTCAGCCGTGTTCCCAGATGCCCTACCTGCGGGAATTATCTCTCGTACATCGAACAGTATCAGAAATGGTACTGCTATAAATGCGGTAAGTATGTTAATGTTTAAGTGATTGAGTTTGAGTCTTTTTTAATTAATCATTCTTACCTTTTCACTGATGCGATCTTTTTGAGTTTCCTATACACGGTTGATGTTGAAATACCTAATTCCTCTGCTATTTCCTTAGGCGACTTACCCTTCTTATAGAGCCTCACTATCTTACGCTCAAGCCTCTTCCCAACTCTCCTTCTTCTCTTCTTCTTAGACTCGGTCCCCCCAGCGGTAACGACTCTGCTCTTGCTACCATCGTTATCCACGGTGTTCTCGATTCCTGTAACCTCATGCTGAGTCTTCACATCACCTTCTTCAGCAACTGAAACACCATGCTTCTCACTAACCATAGATAGTGAGTTACCCATATCCCTTAATGCCTCACCAGAAATGCTAGGAGGTGTCTCTGCACTCAACACAGATTCGGTTGAACTTCCTTCTAAGGCAACCTTAATCCCTATCCCCACGAAGACCGCCGCCACGGACCCCGCTAAGACAATGTACGGTAAGGTCTCGGACAACCACTATCACCAATGCATCTCTTCGAAAGCTAAGAAGTTATAAAGGGTCACACCCAACAGTGACAACATCCACACCACATAATAATGATCATTAAACCTCACACTAGTGTCGTGTGTTTATCCTTCACACAGAAAACTTAGAAGACATTACATAAGGGAGCAGGAAGGCTGGGTGGTGGACCGGCCGGGACTTGAACCCGGGACCTCTCGGTTGCAAGCCGAGCGCTCTTCCAGGCTGAGCTACCGGCCCTCGTTTCTTTGAGTATTAATTTGAGATTTAAGCGTTTCCACGGTGATTCCTCATTGCTTGGTGGGCCAAGTAAATCAAGTAAATTAGGTTTGTTGCGAGTTATTTGTTGGGGGCGGAGCCGGCTGGCGGCTACGGGGGTTCTGCACCCCTGAGGAAGCACCGCCCTCCACGCGGCACGGGGACCCCGTAAGGGGTGCGGGGAGACCCGCGGCAACGGCGCAGAAACGGCACGGCCGCCCTCGGATGTCAATGATGCGGTGAGGACCCCCTGGCAACAGGGGGTCAGTAACCCGCTGAGGATGGGGGTGGACGCGTTGAAACGGCCGTCCCCCCGGGAGCAAGGCCGAGCAGTGCCGATGAGTTGCCGCGTGAGGCACGGGTGGGCCGCATAGCTGAATGCCGCCGTAGTACAGAAGGCGGGCTATAGCCGGCACCGCCCCCTCTAGGTAAGCCCGTATTTCCTCAAGTACTTCTCCTGGATCCTTAGCACTTCCTCACGTGTAAATGTGTTAGAGTACTCCTCAAGCATCTCCTTATTTAGGTTTAGGAAGGTTTTCCCCCACTTGAACTTACTCAGCACTTCCAAGGCCTGTTTCTTCAATCCAATAATATATAAGGCTGCCGCAATAGCCTCAGCACTACTTAACTTCGTGAAGACCGCGTAGTTTACTGGGTTCCCCGCCCTAAGCAGGGGAAGGATCCTGCGCCTGCATCCCCCTAACCTCCTGACCACCGCGGTTATATCATCAACCCCTCTATTCCAGGACGAGTCAATTACGACTAAGCCTGACTTAAGTACGGATCCTCTATCAACGGGTGCGAGCACGGTGCGCGAGGTTGGGTCGAGAATCACAGCACCTCTCGGAACCTCCTCTGGAGAGACCTTAATGGCTAATCCATGCCTAACTAGCTTTAAGGCCGTTGAGAGCTTGGGGTTATCTCCCCATACCCTGATGACGCATACCCTCGCCTTCATGGACTCACTCATCACTTCTCCATTAATAAACATTTACTCCAAGAGTTAAGCTTTATATTTCCTTCGAGCACCCTTAGGGTGGGGACGAATATGGCTGAAGCAATAGTACTCATAAATACGGACATAGGCACGGAAGAAGAAGTGCTGCAAACCTTAGCGAACATAGATGGAGTCACTGAGGCTTACATCGTTTACGGTGTTTACGACATCGTCGCTAAGGTAAAGGCCGACACTACTGAAGCTCTCAAGGAAATAATATCGAGTAGGATAAGGAAGATACCGAAGGTAAGGTCCACCCTAACTATGATAATAGTTGAGGGTAAGAAATTCCAACGCTGATAAACGTGGTTTTTACAGAAGTACATGTAGGTATCGATGATTTAGATTCACCCTCAGGTGGGTGCACCACCCACGCTACATACAGGTTAGTTAAGGAGTTAATCAATAGGTACGGAGCGAGGTTCATCGACTATCCAAACCTTGTGCGTCTCAACCCTGCAATACCCTTCAAGACAAGAGGAAATGGGGCAGTTGCGCTTAGATTCATGATCCCAGAAAGGAAATTCGGTGAGGTAAGCGAACTCATAATTAAGCTCCTAACCAACTATA
>JAMOOZ010000007.1 GCA_027064885.1 Desulfurococcales archaeon | reverse complement strand
TAGACGAGATAGATAAGATGCGCGAGGAGGATAGGGTGGCAATACATGAAGCTATGGAGCAGGGCACAGTCAGCATAGCTAAAGCTGGAATCGTTGCGAGGCTTAACGCGCGTGCATCAGTACTGGCTGCAGGGAACCCTAAGCGCGGGCGTTACGAGCCAGAGTTAGGTCTTGCCGGGAACATAAACCTCCCGATTACCATACTATCTAGGTTTGACTTGATCTTCATCTTGAAGGACGTGGCGGCGATAGAACATGACGAATCCCTAGTTCGTTACGTGCTTAGAACGCATGAGAGACACGGATCAGTAAACCCCGAGATACCGCCTGATTTGCTTAGAAAGTACATCGCCTATGCTAGGAAGAACGTGAAACCTGTTCTCACTAGGGAGGCTCAAGAGATAATTAAAGAGTACTACATAGAGCTCCGCAAGAAAAGCGCTGAGAACCCGAAAGCGCCTTTAGCGATAACTACAAGGCAGCTAGAGGCGCTAGTGCGTCTAGCGGAGGCGCATGCGAGAATGGCTCTCAAGAATAAAGTTGAGGCAGAAGACGCTGCGGAGGCAGTAAGGCTCATGAACACCGTCCTGCAGAAAGTTGGCATGGATGTTGAGACTGGAGCCTTAGACATAGACACGATAATGGTTGGAAAGCCTAGGAGCCTGCAAGAGAAGGAAATAGCGCTACTTAACCTAATCAGGGAATTAGTGAAGGAATCGGACCTAGGATGCGTTAGGAGGAAGTACCTAAAGGCTAAGGCACTGGAGTTAGGCATAGTTGACGAAAAAACTTTCGATAGACTCTTAGCAAGCCTCAGGAGAACCGGAGACATCTACGAAAAACGTGCCCTATGCTATGCACCAACGGATTAGCGTCGATAACAATATACAAGCTTAATAAGCCGAACAAACCCTCTCTACTGGGTCGGGATAATGTGTGAGCTAGTAGTGCGTCTCAGCAGCGGTAAGGAAATACCGATCGATGAGGCAACACTATCTATAGTTTACAAATACATAAGGTCCGTATACACGCTGGAGATGCTGGCTAGGGACCTAGGCCTCGACAACTGGGAGGAGGCGTACGAATTCATTAAGAGACTCCCGGCATGGATAGCGTGGACACCATCATCATTCTTCGAGTACACGAAGCGTAGGATATGCGGCGAGAGCTAAATGAGGACACCCTGCGGAGACAGAAACACGTACGTACTAACAGTAAGGTACGGGAAAGAAAAACTAGCGGAACTTGAAGTGGGCGACGCTCTTTTCCCCGCCGATCCAGGCGTTAAGGTAGAGAGAACCGTCTTCGGCGGCGTTTTAGTGCTTTGCACTACGCTACAATTTGATGAACTACTCAACGCTTTACTAGCATTTCCACCGACAACCCTCGAGCGCGTAGTTCCAATCATGGCGTGTTGCGAAGCGGGTAGGGACGACGTCGTAAAATGTGTGGTTGACGTAGTAAGGAAGAAGTTAAGGTATGGTAAGGTGCGATTCGGTAGACGCGGTTGCCTAAGTAAGGATCAACTTAAGTTACTTGAGAGGAAACTACGTGAGTTCTCAACACCCCATTCAGACAATACCCTACTTGTTGAACCACTAGATAATGTAGTATGCATTGGAATTGTCAAAGATGCTATGGATAAATTATTTAAAGAAAAAGTAATGAAGATTCAACCTTACAGGAGGTAGGTTCCATGCATTACTAATCAAGAATGATCAACCAACTTTTTTAGTAATGTACCGTATTGATTAAGGAGGGAGGGCTTATGGGTGAACTAAAGAAGATAGAGGTTATTGACATCCCCGTACCTGAAGGAACTAACGTGATAGTTGGACACACCCACTTCATTAAGAGTGTTGAGGATCTCTACGAAGCACTAGTGACGTCCTCAACTTCCATTAAATTTGGTATTGGCTTCGTTGAGGCAAGCGGAGCAAGGCTAGTACGCTCGGATGGCAACGACCCTGACCTTATTAAGCTGGCGGAGGAGGCAGCACTGAAGATAGGGGCGGGGCACACGTTCGTCATATACTTAAGGAATGCATGGCCAATAAACGTCCTCAATACCGTGAAGATGGTGCAGGAGGTATGCCGTATTTACACGGCAACGGCTAATCCGTTGCAGGTAGTAGTCGCTGAGACAGATCAGGGGCGGGCCGTCCTCGGCGTTGTCGACGGATACATACCGCTCGGCGTGGAGGATGAGAAAGCGAAGAAGGAAAGGCAGGAGTTCCTTAGGAAGATAGGGTACAAGCGTTAGGGGTTTTCTTGAATGGGTGAATATTTATTCAAGTGCTTAGAACGTTTGGATAAGGTATTTGATGGGAAAATACTCCTTACTGTACTTAAGGAAGTAACCTCGAAAACTATAAAAATACGAGGTGACTTGGACACTAACCGCGTACCAGAGAGCAGGATTAAAAGAATAATTAGTAATTCCTTCGGTGAAACTAAGTGCGACTACGTACTACTGCTTGATAATGAAGGTAAGGCCGAGATACTCATGCCTGTGAGCGATGTCGCAGCAACAGTCAGAACAGTGATTTTCCCTCGAATAGCCAAGTTGAAGGGAATACAGCTCCTTAAGAAACAAGAGAAGGTGGAGCTAGAGGCTAACGCTGTCTTCTCACGATCACTAATTAACGAGAATATAGACGTTGATGACTCCTACTACGTGTTCGAGGGTCGCGTCGGTTTAGTGGAACCACATGATGATGCAGTAGCCGTGAGAATACTCACGGATAAAGGAACGAGAGTCATATTGAATGGTGAGCACATAGAGAAAATCAAGAAAGAGAGCATAAAACCCCTCAAACCACAAGCCCTCCGTCAGCGCGTCGCAGTTAAGAAAGTAACTAAGAAACAAAGGAAGGCAAAGAAGAGGACAAAGAGGGAAAAAGTATTAAGAAAGAGAAAACCTAAGAGAAAATCAAGAACTCAAAGGAAGAAACGAACCTCAAAGAAGAAGCGCTAGTATGGCTTTCTGGGCGTGCAACCTGTTCTCTGCTTGATCCCATACTACTGATTGAGGACCATCTATAACCTCATCCGTTACCTCCATCCCCCTATGCGCTGGCAGGCAGTGCATGAATATTGCATCGCTTTTTGCTAGGCTCATTAACTCAGGTGTTACCCTGAACCCGCTCAGATCCTTGATGCGTTTCTCACGCTCAGCTTCCTGCCCCATACTCACCCATACATCGGTGTAGACCACGTCAGCGCCCTTCACAGCCTCTTCAGGGTTCCTCAACACCTCCATGCTAGCACCAGTTCTGTTAGCGTCCTCTAAAGCTAACTTCATGATCTCGGGATCAGGGTCGTAGCCCTTGGCTGTGCCGATCTTTATGTTAATCCCTAGCTTAGCTGAAGCTAGTAACAGGGAATGAAGGACGTTGTCACTTCCATCACCCACGAAGGCTATGGTGAGGCCAGCTAACCTCCCTTTCTTCTCAAGTATCGTTAACATGTCACCGATTATTTGACATGGGTGTTCCTTATCGCTTAAGGCATTAATCACCGGAATAGTTGCGTATTTAGCCAACTCAACTAGGTCGCCGTGATTATATACCCTAGCAACTATTCCGTCAACGTACCTGCTGAGAACCCTTGCAGTGTCCGCTATGGTTTCACCTCGTCCTAATTGCATTTCTTTCCAACCCAGCGATATAACGTAACCACCTAGCTGCACCATTGCCTGCTCGAAGCTTACTCTGGTTCGAGTGCTTGGCTTCTGAAATATCATCAGAAGGGTCTTCCCCCTTAGCACAGGGATTATCCTTTCACCACTATAGAATCTTCTCTTAAGGTCGAAAGCCGTCTGAATAATGAATTGAAGTTCCTCCGAACTTAGGTCAGCTATGGATATTAAGTCTCTCCCACGAAGAGACTTCACATTTCTCCCTAGTGCTAGGGACGCGGTCCACCATAATAAACGTTAAACAAGGTAATGTGATATATTAAGTGTGCCCACGATGGATGCTGCGAGAATAATTGCTGAGATATCGATACCGCGCCGGAAGGTCAAACCTAACTTCACCACATACCATGTAGTCAAGGCACTCATGATAATCAACAAGGGCCATATAGGCCGCCCTAAGCTACGGGAGGAACTCAGGTTGGGGGATGCCAGCACAAGAACCCTACTTAAACGCCTTAGGGAGGCCGAGTTAATAAGGTCGTTCCGCCCGACCGGAACCGAGCTGACAGAGAAAGGGCGTGAAGTTCTCAAGGAGATACTAGATAATCTAGTGATGCTCGGAGAGGTAGTGCACGGTAATATCTGCAGTAATTGCGTCACTTCAGCGGTGGTTTTAAGGAATGCTGCAAACCTCCTCAGGAGATTAGAGGTAATAAAGATTAGGGATCTAGTAGTTAAGCAGGGAGCGGAGGGGGCATTAATACTGCTAGTAGGTCCCGGCGGAAGAATTCTAATGCCCATACAGGATAGAGAGGTGCCTTTCACAGACCCACTGGTCTTAGATATAAGGGAGAAAGTTTCGTTAAGGGAGGGTGACGTGATACTTGTCGCTATGTGTAGCCCTCATGATGAGTCATGCACCGAACATGTGGTGAATGCCGCTATTGCAGTACTTGAGCAGGGCTAACACGATGCGTAAGGCTGTAGCACTTTACACAGGCGGGAAGGACTCCCACTACGCAATAATTAAGGCCTTGGAAAAGGGCATCGTGACCGCCTGCTTAGTAATAGTAAGAGCTGGTAGGAAAGATTCT
>JAMOOZ010000006.1 GCA_027064885.1 Desulfurococcales archaeon | reverse complement strand
AATGCTCTCCAAGGCAGGCAACACACGAACTACTTCACTACTTGTCACGCTAGCTTCAAACCTAAATAAGCCAAGTAAGTCCCTAAGCACTAGCCTAACTGGTTCGAAGACGTGTTCCCCTACACGTGGTATCAACTCTAAGCTAATTTCCACAGAGGACTTAGGAGGAATCATAATCAGTGCTGTCGAACTACCCTTAGTTCTCCTGAATACCTTAGGATACGGTATGAACACCTCAGCAAGTTCTAGGGGGATTAGAGAGTCATTTCTTAACACTACCTTAATGATTGCTGGCTTACCACTAATTAACGGCTTATTGATGGCTCGCTCAACCTTAAGCGAACCAACGACACCTACCTGTGCGTTCAGTGAAGCCCTCGAAACAACTATGAGTAAAACTAGGAAAACAGCGGTCGCCGCTGGTATGGGGGCGGCGCCAGCAGGAGTTATGAATGCAGCCGCAACCAAGGTAGCGGCAACAACGAGCATTGCCCTCGTCCTGTTGGTGGTTTTAATCACTTACCACACCTTAATACGCAACATAAGAATGTTCATGGGCGTGGGACTTGAACAGACTTAATTACCTCCTCAACTACCTTTGAGGCCGTCACGCCTTCGAACTCGTACTCGGGCTTAAGTATTATCCTGTGTATAAGGGAAGGCTTAGCTACGGCCTTAACGTCATCAGGTACGACGTAATTTCGGCCATCCATGATTGCCCAAGCCTTAGCGAGCTTCAGCATCGCTATCCCGCCCCTGGGTGATGCACCTAAGCGCACTGCCGGGTGCTCACGCGTTGCCCTCACTATAGTAACAATATAGTCGTATATGGCGTCATCAACCCTAACAGCCGTTACCTCCTCCCTAGCCATGAATATGTCCTGCACTGAAGCTATAGGACGTAGCTCCTTAATCGCAGCTTCAATTTTGTCTATCTTCCTCAGTATTTCTCGTAACCCTGCATCGCTGGGGTAATTAACCTCTAGCTTAACAAGAAATCTATCCAATTGAGCTTCAGGTAGCGGGAACACGCCCTCCATTTCTATAGGGTTCTGAGTTGCGATAACTACGAATGGATCTGGTAGGGGCCTTGTTTCTCCCTCTATAGTCACTTGCCTCTCCTGCATTGCCTCCAGCAACGCTGATTGCGTTCTCGGCGATGCCCTATTAATCTCGTCTGCTAGGACAATGTTAGCGAAGATCGGGCCTTCGCGAACGACGAAGACACCGCGGGAAGGATCGAAAACACGGGTACCGATGATGTCAGCAGGCAGTAGGTCAGGAGTAAACTGAATACGCCTGAAAGAAAGCTTGAATAAGCGTGCCACGACCCTAGCGGTTAGGGTCTTAGCTATACCGGGAACGCCTTCAAGAAGGATGTGGCCACCCACGATCATCGAGGCTACAATGAATCGTACCTCATTTTCCCTTTCAATGAGGATGTCGGACGTGCTCGCAAGCACGTCACTCATTACTGCCGAGAACCTCGTTACCGTATTAAATCACCGAGACGCTATTGAATGTAAGGTATATGAGTTTTAATAACGATGAGTCGGTGGAAGCGATGTTAATGAGGACATATGCTGGCACCAACGTGCTTAAGGGCGTAGTGGCACTACTGGTAACACTTATGTTACTCACGGCCATGAGCGCTGCCACCGCAGCGAATTCTCAGGAAATATCGTCAAACGGGATAGTGAGGCATTCGCCCGATGTAATAACTAAGATCCTGACGTCTAACCTCAGCCTCCAGCAGCTAAGCGAGTTGCTTAACTCAACGAACGTTGATACCCTACTTGGTGACGAGGGCTTAGGGAGTGGCGTATTAAACATAACTAGTGTTGTGAACTCACTTGCTGATAATCCGGAGGCAGCAGCGCAACTAACGGACAATGACGTAGCTAAGTTATCGACATTAACAACGCAAGGCGGCTCGATGCCCTCAGATTTACGGATAGATCTAAGCCTACTTGCGAGCCTCGCGAAAGACCCAGCATTACAGGAAGTCCTAAAAGAATGGGCTCTAACAGGCAACGTGGATCTGCAGGAACTTAAGAATAAGGTGGACATAAACTCTCTTAGTTCAGAGGATTTAGCGATACTCAAGTCGGCATTAGGCCTAGCAATCAAGTACGGGTTAGCTAACCCAGACGAGATTAAGGGATTAGGGTTAGGTGAAATCACTCCCGAGGACCTCAGGGCGATTGCCGACATATCTGAAAGGCTAGCGAACTTAAGTAAAGATCCACGCACGGCAGAATCGCTTAAAGAGCTAGCGAGGAAAAGCACGGAGCTATCGCTTTCAGGTAACTTAACACCGGGATCCCTAACGGAATTAATGATGGGGTTGGAGAATAATGCGTCATTACCTTACGTAATTAAGTCCATAACCGATGGGTTAAGAGAACTCGCTCAAGCATCAGGGAGTAGTGCAACGCCAACGATTCCTGAAATCCCTAGGCTTAACCTGCCTAATGTACAGCCGCAGATGCCCAGCACTAATGTGAGCGTTGCAGATGTCTTCTCCTTCTTGAGGATTGTCCTGGCAAGCGTTGTTGGGATGTTACTCCTGTACGTGTTACTCAGGTTGCTTAGGGAGCGGGCGCAGTACGCAATACTCAGTATGCGTAAGGGTAAGGCAGTACCTCAAGTCGAGGGTGTGAGCGGAATTAACGCGTCAATAATTCGGGCTTACTGGGACGCTGTCGCGTTACTATCGGCCCTAGTACCGCTTGAACCTTCGGAAACCCACAGAGAGTACTTACGCAAAGCAAGAAGTGTGGCTGGCACGGCTTTTGAGCAACTCACGAGAATATATGAGCTCGCTAGGTGGTCCGGGCAAAAGCTTGATGAGAGATATGCCGTAACGGCCTCGAAGCTTGCTGAGGCAGTGAAGAACATGATTCGTAAGGGCTTGGGAGGGGGTGGCGGTTGAGGTTGCGTGGCCCCGAATTAAGGTTAGTTACGTACCTCGCTAGGGCAGGGCGGGTCATAGCCGTGATCCCGGTAACGTGGTTCCTCGTGCAGACAACAGCCTCATCAGTTAGGGAGATAATGAGCTTAGTGAACGTGATTACTAATCCTTTACAAATAATGCAAGCCGTCACTACAGCAGCAATCAGTGTCGTTGGGTTAATGGGTGCTTTATTTGCGATGATGGGCAACCCCGTTGGGCTAGCTGTGGCGTACGTTGCGTACGTAATAATGGTTTGCAGTGGTATGCCCCTGTCATTAACGCTAACAATATTCGTCGTACTGGGCTTCATAACGTACCTACCGCTTGACGTGATATCTGAGGTATGGCGGCCAAGTAGGGTAAGGACCGAAGTAGGTGCTCAAGGCACAATATTCTTCCTTGTTTTCGAATCAGTGAAAGTTGGCCTGCCCGTCATCCTAGCATGGTTCATTTACGGATTCTACGTGTCGTTACTTAGGGTAGGTTACACGCCTTCTCCAGGGCTGTCGATGTTGTGGGACATATTTGCCCACACGCTGGTGGGTAGGTTACTCGTGTTTATCTTCGTGATAGGGCTCGGAACATACCTCTCAAATGTTGTGATGGAGGTACTCACAAGTTATGCTGTCCCAAACCCTGTTAGGGTGAGGAGCTATGCTGAGGAGTTAGTAAGGGGCCTTAAGTCACTCCTAATTACTGGGGGATTCCCATCTAGATTCGTTGTCGGGTGGATGGCTTTTATGGGTTCCATACTGTTTTACCCATTCATAATGATACCTATACAAGAAGCGGCGAGCCGGTACTTAGGTATAGTTACGTCCTCGCTGAACGTTTCTACGGCCATCATTAACGTGGCTGTGGGGATCGCTGTACTTGTGGTGTCGTACATAATTATGAGGTTGCTGTTAACACATATTTTCATTGGAGGTAAGGGCTGGATATCCCTAGCCATAATTGCGGCAATAACGTTCTCAGTATCGACGTACTTGATCGCATTCAAAGGGGCCTCCCCACCTTGGGCGGCAGGAAACGCTTCGCCAAGCGGTATTGATGAGGTTGTGTCAAGAAGCTATTACTCTTTTTACTCTTCCTTACTAACAGTCTTGAGGTACGTGCTTTACTTGCTGGGGGTAGCGCCATGACAGCGCGGGTACGGTACGCGAAGATCAGGGAGTTCATATACCTTGGGTTAGGGGTTGCGTTGCTGATCGTAGCATACCAGTTCTTCACGATGGCGATCACGTACATGAGTAGGGCCTTAGTAGCTACGTCAGCTATGTCTGCACTCATAGGATTCACATTCATGGTTGCTTCCTTACAGCTCTTCAAGTTAAGTGCTTTAGCATGGTCGGTTGAGGAGTTGAGGAAGGAGGAGGGTAAGTCTTAATGCGTGGCAGGTACTTCCTCTATGCCGTGATCTTCATAATATTCATAGCGTTACTTGAGTACCCGCCACGCACGCCCGTCGTCACTTCCGGCGCGTCCCCCGCTAACACTGGTTGGGACGGGACGTCTAACTTAATGAGTATGCTTAAGTCCCGCGGGTACCGAGTTTACGCGGTAACCGACTGGTGCAGCGTTGCCGACTCACTAAGCAGCTTAAACTCACCTGTGATAGCGGTCTTCATATCGCCAGAAGAACCCTATAGCTCAGGTGAGGTACAGTGCGTGAGTAAGGTTCTGAGCTGGTCCATGCTCAAGTATGGGAGTGCGTCCCTCCTCGTTGCTGATGAGGGGCCCTACACGGACCCTATACTCAAGGCACTTAACGTTAGCACGTTA
>JAMOOZ010000005.1 GCA_027064885.1 Desulfurococcales archaeon | reverse complement strand
TACAGATATATCCCAGTAACACACGCAACCCTATCTCGTGAGGAATGTCTGTTTTAGTTAACCTAACATCATACTTTCTTGAGCCAGCAATCCACTTAACCCCACTCAAGGGTGCCGTATCGGTAGCAGTGTAACCTACGGCACCGCCCCTGCGTACGCACCAAAGTGACGATCTAACGAAAGGCGCCGGCGATCCAAAGGGGTCTATATCTATGAATTCAAATGTTTTCCCTAGGGACTTCCAGAGATACATTAAAGCATTAGCGTCGAGCCTGCAGGCCCTAACAGCAGGTTCAGCGTTATTTAGTTTAATGTTCTCCTTTATTAGGGTAAATGCTTCTGCGTCTGTATCGTTAGCTATGGCTAGAGTTACGTTGGGAACCTCTAAATAGTATCTAAGAGCCCTAACACCGGTGCCTGCTAAGGCATCGAGAACGCGAAGTTCGTTGAAATTAAATAATTTTGCAAGTACATTAAGCGTGACTACAGACAGATCTCTGTTAAGGACTTGCCTGGGGTTGTAAAAAACTGGAGCCCATGAAGGTTCGTATACGCCGTCACTTCTACGATACTTTTCAGGATTAGGTACTTTCAGTGTTGCCTTCCCTTCTTTGATAACTATCAGTTCCTGCAAAGTCATAGTAGCCACTTCCTACAGTAATAATGATTATTAATTATAAGGACTTGAAGTTAAGCAACCGCCCTCCTTCAGTGATGTAAAACTAATAGTTAAGAAGTATTGGAGAGTCATATGTCAACTACAATAAGTAGGTTATCTATTAGGTCACGGTATCGGTTGCGTATAGTCACTTCAGAGACGTCTACTCTCTTGGAGACTTCCTTCTGCGTCTTTCTCTCATCTAAGAGTATTGAGGCTATATAGAGTGAGGCCGCAGCAACACCCTTCGGGCCCTTTCCTGAGGTTAAACCATCGCGTTTAGCTATGGTAATTATCTTCCATGCAAGCATTGTGGCGTGGCGTGAGAGTTTGAGCTTGCTAGCCATAGACTCAACATATCTCCTGGGATCAAGGGGCTTCACCCTAATCACGCTATCCGAGTCACGCCTAATTTTCATCTCAGCATTCCACAGGTCTTGAAATGTCACCATACATCTCCTAGCTATTTCAGCTTGTTCAATAGGGGTATTGAGGTTTCTAGTAGCTATTACTATTGATGCAGCAACCATGGCTCGCATGTTTTTCTTCTTTATAAGTCCTGCTGCATGTAGTTTACGTATGATATTCCCTGCTTCCTCACGGAGTTCGGCAGCGTTAGGCAAGTTTAAACTCCCTATTACGCTGTTCATCAGGCGTAGTGCCCGAACTAGACGCCTCATCTTACCGGAGGCACGTATCCTTCTGTTTAATCTTTCCAGTTTCCTACCTCGCTGTGACTTTTGATCTATCACCGAGTGAAGGCCACGGTCATGTACTTTTTCAGTCATTGGAGCGCCAACACGTTCACGTGCTAGGGAATCTTCATAACTAAAGGCTCGCCACTCAGGTTGGAGATCGACGATATGTTCTGCGAGTACCTCTCCTGTTTCGGCGCATATCATCTCCCCTCGGGATTCATCATAGATTATATTGCCTGAAGGACACCTAGATTTGAATTCTTCGATCACTTCCTAACCCTCCTGCGGCGTTTTGACTTAGGTTTAACGAACAAAACACTGTGAGGGTCCACGCTAACATCATTTCTTAGAGGTTTAACTACAGCATAGGGACTCCTAACAGGGCCTATTATGTCCACGAGTATCCCAATTTCACGTCCTCCTGAGTCAACAACAATACTACCTATCCGCGGTGGCTTCATGGTAGCCATTTTAATGAGTAATCTCCCTGTCGGTGTCTTATGTATGAAATAACCAAGCTTAATCAGCCTTTATCCCCTTTCAAAACTGTGTGAGACAAATACTTAAGGTGGTAATACCTTAAGAAGGGTAAATTTAAGGATAACGTATTTCCCTTAGGCAGTAGAACTATAGAGTAGTACCTGCTCGGTATTACCGAGGTAATAATAAATAAATCAAGCGCTCTTGGCCTTACTAAGCGCCTCAGCAAGTGTACGTAAAAGCCTCTCCTTACTGATTTCTTGTTTTTCACTTATGCGAACTATTATTCTAAAACCATAAGACGAATGCCAGAGCCTAGGATAATATTTGCCTTCTTCTATTTCGCAGTCCACCCCTACCGATTTGCAGGCAAGTAATATGTCCTCCTTACGCAGAGCATGAACCGCTATTGATTTCGGAATGCGTCTCCCGGACTTTCTCGAAAGTCTGGCGTCTAGGTATTCGGGCCAGATTATTACCTCTCTCATAGCCATATACTCACCTCACCTAACCAAGGTTAATGTACTCAATAAGGATTTACGTTAATGTTGATAATCCTAGCCAGTACTTATTACGTAAACATAGCATTCCGCAGGCTAATAGTAGTAACCTAAGTAAGGGTCAAGAACACAATGGGAATATTATTAGGCTTATGTACTAGGACTCAGTTCCCTCTTTTAAAAGAACGGCATTAACCACGCCATCTTGTCCAGGTCTTGAGGTTACCTTAGCGAGACCCTCTGAGGTCTCTATGATAGCACCCTTAGTAACTATGTTCCTTCGAGCGTATTCCCTGTTAGCCGGGGTTTCTACGACCTTCAAAATCTCTGCTTTTCTTGCTTCTCCCGTCTCAGGATCAATGACGTTTGCATACCTAGCTCTCTTCAACCTAATCTTTATGTTTCCTCCGCGTACCCTAATTGCAACGACTTTTTCTTTAGAACTAACCGTAGTTAACGAAGGAAACCGTCCTAACTCGTACTTCCTGTTCTTCCTATGAGGTCTCCTCCTACCACCTGTTATTTTCCGCAGATCCTTTCCTTGGTAGATACCCATCGGCTCCAGCCCAGAGCTTTGTGGGCGATATCCCTTAAAAGCTTTTAACAGGAGAGACGTACGGGAGCAATGATAGGTACTGGGAAGAGAAAAGAAATAGTAGCAAGGGTGCTGAGAAAGCTTCAGTGCGTTGTTGATCCACTCTTAAGGCCTGTGTATAAATTGTATGAGGTTTGGCTATGGTCGCAAATATCTAGCGGCCCCATACCTAAGCATGTAGCTATAATACCTGATGGAAACAGAAGGTGGGCACGCTTCTTGGGATTTGACCCCATAGAGGGACACGAATACGGCTACGAACGGCTAAAGGAAGTACTGGACTGGCTATGGGATCTTGGTGTGAAGGCCGTTACAATATATGCTATGTCGTATGAGAACTGCACCAAAAGGCCAAAAAAAGAGCGAGAGCACCTGCTTTCATTACTCGAGCGAGGCATAAGTGAAATGCTTAAGGATGGGATAATTGACGAGAGAAGGATAAGGGTGAAATTCATTGGAAGACTAGATATAATACCTCCGAAAATCCGTGAAAAGATAAGAATTGCTGAGGAACACAGCAGACACTACAATGATAGGTACTTAAATGTGGCCCTCTGTTACGGAGGGCGCCAAGAAATAGTATCAGCTGTCCGGTCATTAGCTGAAGACATACTGAGGGGCAGGGTCAAGCCTGAAGAAATAACTGAGGAAGTCTTTAGAAAATACCTCTCAACATCGCACCTGAAACTAAACGGACTTGATGAGCCAGACTTAGTCATCAGGACCTCCGGCGAATTACGTGTCAGTAACTTCCTCCTATGGCAAATAGCATACAGCGAACTATACTTCTGTGAAGCATACTGGCCTGAGTTCAGGAAAATAGATCTCTGGAGAGCAATACGGTCCTACCAGAAGAGAGAACGACGCTTCGGAAGATGACCATGTAAGTAATTCAGCGAGCAATTTATCACAGCAATTCCTTTTCTATAGCATACATTGTTACAGAGACCGTCATTACTATCCCTATGTACAGTACTAGTGTTTGGATGAGATAGCTCTCATTAAGAAGTCTCATTATTTCATTCAGATTACTGGTTCCAGACGCTATGATAATCTTAGACATGTTGGTAAAGAACTGATACACTATTGCTAATACAGCCAATACCATGATCTCCCTCCATACTTTAAACGATCTCCTAAGTATTCTGAGAGCCATTCTCCCAGCAATTAAGGGAATTACGGATACTATAGCATAAGGAAGAACATTATTTACGTATACAGCTATAGAGATTATGTCGGTTGCAAAGCCCCTAGAATATAGCGTCGTGTAGGCTATAGCTACAGTTAAGCTTAATGAGACCATAGTGAGCATTAGAGAGAGCTTCGTTATCGGAGATGCTCTCCACCATTTTGAAATACCAGCGCTAATTCCGAATCCCTTAGCCACGAAGATTAGGCCCAGTATGGTTAAAGTTAATGCTGATGCGTACTTACTGTAGGGACTGTTAGCGACTAGCACATATGTGAGGATCAATAATCCAGGAACGCCTAGAAAGAATTTAGCAAAGCGTTCCTCCTCGAGGGCTTTCTTAATGTACCTCCCCAGTAGAACGTAAGTTTCCTCAACACCTCTCATTTGCTCAACAACAACCTTCTCAACAGCTACGACCTTAACTATGGATTCTACTATAGGCATTACCGATTCGTCCTCAGCGCTATCAACTACGACAACAGCTGACGTGACCCCGAGGTGCTTAACAATACTCTCCAAGCGCTCCTTAAGCTTGAGTCCTGCCCTAGCGCCTCCTTTTTCATGCCCTGCAACTAAGGCGATTTCAACGTCGTGACCTTCGCTTCTCAGGTCTCTATAAACTTTGAGGG
>JAMOOZ010000004.1 GCA_027064885.1 Desulfurococcales archaeon | reverse complement strand
CGGAGAGCTATGGGAGTACAAGAGGATCATGCAGAAGGAGGTAGGGGAATGGGTTCATAACGCTTGGATGAACGCCACTGGAATGCACATATGCTTCTACGAAGGCTGGTGCGCTGGAGAGGACGTGGAGAAAGCCCTCGAAGAAATAGCGAGGCTTGTGGAAAAAGTAGAAAGAAAGATTAAAGCCTAACGAGATCACGCGGAGCCCTTACTGAAGACCTCCCCTTAACCTGCGAAACCACGAGAAAGTAATCAGGGGGAGTCACTCAACTCAGTTTTACAGGGACTTCACCCTAACCCTGCAATACCTACTCAGTAGGTAGGGGCCGCGCTTAAGCTTCCTTAACTCCTTATTCAGCTCGCAATCACTGTCCAGTAGCGCTAGGGCTGTTGCCGTAACGCCCGTCTGGGGGAGCTTAATCACTGGTGACCCATCAGTTCCTTCCTCATACTTTATTCCGTGTAGTTCGAGTACTTTGAGTGCTTTCCTCACTTCACTTTCTTCTCCCTCTAGGGTGAAGGTTCTTGAGGATGCTTTGTTGGTTAGTGTTTCGTCGTGCTTGAGCCATGCTTCCTTGACTTTTATGAAGGTTTCGGCGTGCCTAGCTACGTACTCTAGGGTGGCTAAACATGCGTTGACATGTGTTGTTACGCGGTCGCACATCATCCATTCCCCGAGCCCGACGCCCCAGGTCTCGACGAGGAGTTTAGTGCTTCCCTCCAGCGCGGCGTGGGTTCCTAGGTAGTTTGGCGGCGCCCACACTACTTCCTCACCGCTTCCCCCGCCGGAGAAGTGCCTGGTCTTCACGGGTCCCCACGGGCTTAGACCCTTGTCAAGAACCTTCCCTACGTAAGTCATCAGGTCATGGCTCACTCCCCTGATTTCGGGGGCTACCCACGCGTATGGAGCGTCCGTGAGCGTGACTAGGAAGCCCTCCGTCTCGTTAGCCCACCTCGGTGGGCACCCTCCCCTGGCGTAGAACTCGTGCAGGTCTAGGACCACATGAGGCTTCACACGTGTTAGTAGGGAGTGGAGGACACGGGTCTCGGGTTGCGTTAAGTATGCCCAGTCCCTGTTCAGGTCCACGAAGGACGCGTTGACCCTGCAGGACTCACACGCCCTCTCCCACCCAGGGGAGCGCCACTCGCCCGAGGAGTAGTACCTGAATAACCCGTCTGGGTTAGTTAGGGGGACTATGCTCACCTCCGTAAATCGCCTCAACTCACGTAAGTCAAAGCTAGGGTTAGGCTCCCCGATCCCCAGGAGTTCGCGGGCTAACGCGAGGGACGCCTGCACCGGTGCGGGCTCATTGCCGTGAATGCCGGCAACGATAAGCACCCTTACCAAGGGTTCCTCGGTAGCTGGAATCATGACGTGCCTTATTGTTCTGCCCTCTATGCTTCTCCCGATGACGTTTACTTCTGCTCCCGCCTCCCTCAGCATATCGGTGACGATCTCCACATAGGCAGGGCTTGCTACGCGGTAGTAGTGTAAGCGGTAGGGTGGTAGGCCTTCTAGGGAGACATTACTCATTAGTACCTCACCGTCAGACGTAATTACTATATACATCATAATTAGGCGTACTTACTAAGATTACTAACCTACAAAGAAGTTTAGTTAGGGACTACTTAAATGAGGCATGCGTGATTCTTGCTTGGATAAGAAGGCACTCACTCTAGGGCTAATGGAGAGTGATCGCGTCATGGGAGGTATTTTCGGGGCGTCATCCCGGTCAAGGGAGGACGTGGTTATGGATGTTTTAACGGGGCTTCTTCGCCTAACTCACCGAGGTAACGACTGCGCTGGCATAGCGGCGGTAACACGTGAGAGTCTGAAGGTGCTTAAGGACGGCGGGAAGGTTGAGGAGATATCGAAGAGGCTGGGCTTTCCAAGCGTTAAGGCACACGTCTGCTTAGGGCACGTACGGTTCTCCACTCACGGACGCCCTCACCACGACAACGCTCACCCCCACACGGACTGCTCAGGGAGCATCGCCGTCGTGGGTGAGGGCGTAATAGCTAATTACGAGGACCTTAAGGACGAGGAAGTCATCGCTGGTCACTACTTCAGGTCTAGGTGTGACTTCGAGGTGGCAGCCCACCTAATAGAGGACGGGATTAAAGCGGGGAAGGACTTCATCAATGCATTCGTGGAGGCGTATGCTAAGCTCGACGGAATATTCACGCTCTCAGCCATAAACGCTAAAGGCACGATCCTTACTGCCTCCAAGCTCCAAGCATACTACGCTGCACGCTCACCCGATGGAGGAACGATCTACGTGTCATCAACGAAGTCGGCGTTGAAAGGAATGGCTGGTGACGTGTGGCGCGTCCCTGAAGGCGTGATAGCGGTGATTTATGGTGACGAGGTTAAGTTCCTTAACGCGGTAACGCTAAGCCCCATCGACCTGCGACCTGAAGCCATCGACGTGCCGGACGACCTGATCCTTAAGGACGGATATCCTCACTTCATGTTGAAGGAGATCTACGAGGGGCCGGACGCAGTCCTCAAGGCGTGGATGGCGCTTCAACGCAGGTACAGGTCCTTAGCCGCGCATCTAGTTGCTAACGCTAAGGAAGTGTACATCATCGCCAACGGGTCCAGTCTCCATGCTGGTTTAGTCGGTAGCTACTACCTAGCGGAGATAGCGGGGGTCTCACCCATAGTGCTGAGCGCGGCTGAATTTCCACTTTATCACGTCGATAACGTCACGCCGGGAACACTAATCATAGCTATTTCCCAATCCGGAGAGACGGGAGACGTGCTCCGAGCAGTTTACGAAGCGAAGATGAGGGGCGCTACTATACTAGCGATAACGAATAACGTTGATTCTAGGCTAGCTAAGCTCTCAAGCATCTACCTACCCATAGCTGCAGGCCCCGAGATAAGCATCCCGGCAACGAAGACCTTCGTCGCCACCCTAACCACACTCTACGTCCTAGCCCTCGACACGGGTGAGTACGGCGGGAAACTAAGTAAGGCTGAAGTCAGTAAGAGGCTCTCAGCCCTCAAGGAATTAGCGCTTACGCTCAGGGAGTACGTGCCTAAGGTCGACGCCCTAGCCAGGGAGGTGGCGGGGGAGATAGCCTCGAGGGCTAGGAGCGGGTACGTCATATCGAGAGGCATCAACTACCCCCTAGCCCTTGAGGGGGCGCTGAAGTTCAAGGAGGCCGCGTACTTCCATGCTGAGGGTATGGAGGCAGGTGAGTTCCGCCACGGCCCCATAACGCTTGTTGACCCAGGGTTCCTCACAGTCTTCATAATCCCTGCGGAGCAGAGTGCTGCCAAGGCAACGCACCCGCTAATAGCTGACGCGTACGGCAGAGGTGCGGAGGTCGTGGTGATAGCATCCAACGGCGAGGCATCGCTCGTTGAGGTACCGGTAAACAAGCTCGCCACGCCGGACGTGCCGCGCCACCTAACACCGATAGCCTATGCGATCCCTTTACAGCTCTTAGCCTACCACCTAGGCGTTAGACGCGGGTGCCCCATAGACACACCCAAGAAGCTGGTGAAGGCCGTGACGGAGGCCTCTTGAGGCGGAGGTGAAGACATGGATACTGAGTCATCACTGAGGCTCTTCGCCGGGTACGGTGAGGCCAACATAACTCCTGAACCTGGAATGCCTATGGCGGGCTACATAAACAGGGTAGGGAAGGCCATCGGGGCCCACGACGCCCTCAAGGCAAGGGTGGCATACATTGATTTCGGTGGGGAGGAGGTGGTCCTCGCGGTCCTCGACCTGATTAGGGTAGACGACGCGTTATGGGGCAGACTTGCGTCAGCCATATCCAAGGCAACAGGTGTTAAGGAAGGGAGGATCCTCATAGCGGCAACGCACACGCATAGTGGCCCGGAGGTCAGCACGGGGATCTGGAGCACGCAGGAATTAATGGTTAACGATAGGGAAGCCATTAACGAGTACTTGAGGACACTGGAATACTTGGTCACCTCCGCCTCACTAACAGCTATGGAGCGCTCAGCAAGGGTTGCTGAGGTTAAGGTAGGGATTAAGGAGGTGTCGGGGGTAGCGACGAATAGAGTGAGTAGTGACGGCATGGTCGACAAGGAGTTAACGCTAATGTCCCTTGAGTATGCCGGTGGTGGGAGGCTACTCATCATTAATTATGCGTGCCACCCCACGGTGCTGGGACCAGACAACGTCCTCTACTCCGGGGACCTAGCAGGGCTCACAGCAGAGCTAACTCGGACGTACTTAGGGGCTGACGTGATATACCTTAACGGCGCTGCCGGAAACGTCAGCACGAGGTTCTCAAGGAACAAGCAGGACTTCGAGGAAGCCCTCAGGAAGGCATCAATACTAGCGGACTCGGCCGCCTCAGCCTACGTTAACTCACGCCCCATCCACGTGGGCCCGCTACACGTTAAGTCCAAGGAAATGGAGCTTAGGTTAAGGCCTCCCATAGACGAGTCCCTAATAAATAAGCTGAAGGGAGAGCTGCTGAAGAGGCTTGAGGAGGCCAGGAAGTCGGGGGCGTCGCCCTCAGTCATTAGGTCGCTGGAGAGGGACGTCTACGCAGTCAATATAGCTGAGAGGAGGAACAAATTGCTTAAAGGCGTTAAGTCCGTTAGAGCATCGATCACCGCATCGTGGCTAGGTGATGAGGTCGCCCTACTCACGTTCCCAGGAGAGCTATTCGTCGAGTACCAGTTAGACCTGAAGGAAGCCGTTAAGCCCTCGACACTACTGCTGGCGGGGTACGCGAACGGGTACGTCGGATACGTTCCCTACCCAGGGTACTCGGGTAAGGGGTGCTACGAGGAACTCGTCTCGATAATCGATGAGGGTGAGTACCCCCGCATCAAGGAAGAGTTAATCAAGCTCCTCACGGATGGTTAGGGGGAGGTACTGAGGATTAGTGTTCAGCTAAGGTGGTGGGTGCGGTGCCCCGTATTCTGGGCGTGTGGGTTCACGCGTGGGACGTAGCTGACGTAGGTGCGGAGACCATCGCGGAGGAACTCTCGAGGCTGGGCTTCACCCACGTAAGCATGTGCGTCAGGTACGTGGAGGAGAGGCAGTGCTGGCCAGGCCCGAACATTCTTTTTAGGAACCCCCGCCGCCTGACCTACACGAGCGAGGAGAGCCCGTTCTACTGGCCCGTGAGTGAGGAGAGGTACTCCAAGCTACCCCCGCCCCTCAGGCCGAGGACCTCGAGGGAGTACTCGGGTGACGTGGTCGGCGAGTTCATTGAGGCGGTACGGGCAAGGGGTCTCAAAGCGATTCTCTGGCTCCCTCTACTCAGGTTCGAGGCGGCGGTCAGGGAGGACCCTTCCTTAGCCGCCGTCGATGTGTGGGGATCCGTGGCTGACTACAAGCGCCTCTTCCTCTGCCCCTCCAGGAAGGAGGTGCGGAATTTCATCGCGGTGGTTGTTGAGGACCTGCTCAGCAGGTACGAGTTCGATGAGCTCGAGTTAGACTACATCAGGTACCCGAGGCCCCCAGTCACTTACGCCTACCCTAAGGCCGTGTTATCAATGCTCGCGTGCCTCTGCCCGCACTGCGTCGCTAGGGCTGAGGCAGCAGGCATAGACACGCGCGAATTGATCAGGAGGTTAAGGGCTTACGGAGAGGAGGTTAGGGAGCTGATCAATAAGGTGGCAACGTACCCGCTACCAAGTGACGCGGACTTCACGACCTCCCTCCTACACGACCTAATGAGGATCCTTGCGGAGGACCCCCTCGTGGTTAGGTGGCTGGAGTTCAGGGCATCGCTAATAGAGGAGGTCGTGACCCTCATAAGGGATAAGGTCAAGGAACTTAACCCCAAGGTGACTCTGTCCGCGGACCTCTACCCGCCCTCAGCATCCTGGCTCGTTGGGCAGGACTACCGCAGGCTGGGCAAGCTCCTCGACAGGGTTAAGACGATGCTGTACACCAGGCAGTTCGGCGCGTCACCCTCAAGAATACCTTACGAGGTAGCCCTAGGGCTGAAGCAGTTACGCGGGTGTGGGGCTGACCTAATCGTGGGTGTAGGGTCATGGCCTCCCGCCACGGTGGGTGACGTGGTTAGCGATGCTGAGGCCGCGCTACGGGCGGGCGCCCACGGCATCTACCTCTACTCCTACGGCTGGACGCCTAAGGCAGTCCTCCACGAAGCGGCTAAGCTTTTGTCGGGTTCCTTAAGAGGTGTTAGTCATGAGTGAGAGGAGGTTCGGCGCGAACATCTGGTCCGTGCCTAGGGAGTTAAGGATACCTTCTCAATTCATGCGTAAGGTCAGGGACCTCGGGTACGAGGGCGTGGAGCTCGCGATCGACGACACGGACCTCAGCTTAAGTAGGAGTGGGCTGAGCGCTAAGTGGCGCGCCATCAGGGAGGAGGCCGAGTCCCTCGGGATTAAGTTGCCGAGCGTGGCGTCAGGCCTGTACTGGAGGAGGAACTTCGTGACCGACCCGGACGCCGCGTTAGAGGTTGTTGAGGTCGAGTGCATCGCCGCGAACGAGGTCGGCGCTAAGGTCGTGCTCGTCGTCCCCGGTGTCGCTGTCCCGAGCATACCTTACCGCGAGCACTTCGGGAGAGTCGCTAACGCCTTGCGGAGGGCGGCGAGCATCGCGAGGGAGTACGGCGTCACGATAGGGTTGGAGCCCGTGTGGAACAGGCTCTTCCCCACGCCCCTCGAGTTCAAGCGCCTCCTCGACGAGGTGGGGGAGGATAACGTCGCCCTATACTTCGACGTGGGTAACACCCTACCCCACACCCTCCCCGAGCACTGGATCAGGGAGTTAGGGGACAGGATAGTGCAGGTGCACGTCAAGGACTTCAGCATCGAGGCCTTACGGTTCGGCCCTCCGGGAACCGGTAGCGTGAACTGGGGCGAGGTCAGGAAAGCGCTGGACGAGATAGGGTACTCCGGATGGGTCATCGCGGAGGTCCCGTGGGGTAAGGAAGACCCTTACGCCTCCTTAGCCGAGACAATTGTTAAGGTCAAGGAACTCCTAGGGTGAGTAAGCATGAGTAAGGTCAAGGTCGGGTTAATCGGCGCCGGGTCCATGGGTGGGCTCCACCTGAGGCTACTCAAGACAGACCCAAGGCTTCGCGAGGTCTCCGACCTAGTGGCGGTCTGCGACGTGGACGACGCCGCCCTAAAGCGTGCTGAGGGACTAGGGGTTAAGAGGCTGTACAGGGACTACCGTGAAATGCTTGAGCGTGAGGAACTAGACGCGGTGATCGTGGCCACACCCCCACACCTCCACAGGGAGCAAGCAGTTGAGGCTCTGAGGAAGGGGCTTTACGTCCTTGTGGAGAAGCCCATGGGTGTTAGGCTTGAGGACGCGTTGGAAATAGCGAGGCACGCTGACGGGAGGGTGATGGTTGCCTTCAGCCTAAGGTACCACGGCCTATACAGGCTAGTCGCCAAGCACCTCAGGGAAGGGTTAGGCGACGTGGTGATGCAGTGGCACGTAGCCCTCGGCAAGGTGCCGCCCACGCCGTGGGTCCGCGACCCTAGGCTATCGGGAGGCATGGTGAACGAGAACACCATACACGTGCTCTACATCTTCTACTGGTACGCGGGGAAGGTACGGGAGGTCTTCGCAAGGACATGGCGGGTGAGGGATGACGTGAAGATAGAGGACAATGCCCTCATAACACTAACCCATGAAGGCGGGGCAGCATCAACGATCCTTCACTCCTGGAGCGCGTCCCACAGGTGGAGGAAGTGGGGGCTGCAGGCAAGGAACGGCACGGTAACATGCGAGGCGTACTTAGGAGGGCCTTATAAAGTATCGATTAGGGGTGAAGTGATTGCTGAGGGAGACTTCAACGAACCCATCGAGGAGATGTATGTGAGGCAGCTAAAGCACTTCATCGACTGCATCATCAGCGGCGAGAGACCCGAAACCAACGAGGAGGACGGCGTCCACATACATAAAGTGATAGACGCCATCTACAGGTCAGCTAGGGAAGGGAGACCGGCAAGCACTCAAGCTTAAACTGCTTAACTAGGGATCTTTCCTTTTAACTTAATTCTGAACCCGCATTCCAAGCATTCGTAACCCTCGCTATCAACGGGCTTGAGGTTAACCTCACTAACCCCGTAGTGGTGCCTCCGTATGAGTAGGGCGCCGCATGACGGGCAGTAGGTATTGATTAGCTCCTCACCACCCCAGACGTTACCCACGTAAACGTACTTGAACCCGAGTTCCCTCGCACGCTCCCTAACCCATGCTAGGGTCTCGAGAGGGGTGGGTGGTTCGGAGTACTTGTACGCCGGGAAGTACCTGTTCACGTGTAGGGGCACATCATCACCTAACCTCTCCTTAACCTCCCTCAGAACCCACTCAACACACTCACGCAAGTCATTAGCCCCTGGAACCACGAGGAAAACCACCTCAACGTGCCCGCCCTCCTCCAGGACGTACTCAGCGTTCCTCAACACGACCTCCTCACCTCCCCTAGCACCCATGAACCTAGCGTAGGTCTCAGGGCACCCCTTAACGTCGATGCTGAACCCATCGCACCCAGCATCGAGGAGGGCCCTCAACGCGTCCAGAGTGAAGAAGGCGTTAGTCACGACACAGCAGTAGAGACCACGCCTAGAACCCTCCTCAAACACATCCAACACGTAATCCAGGATCACGCCCGGCTCATGGAAGCTAGCACATAACCCTTCAACCCCCTCCGTGAGGGCTAACCCAACCAACTCGTCAGGACTGAAGTAACTACCCATCCCACGCCCTCCACGCCCAAACCTAACCTTACTGAGGTGCCAGTTCTGACACCACGGGCACGTAAAGTTACATCCCCACCCACTGAAGGTCAACGCCCTCGAACCCGGCCAGTAGTGAAAGAAGGGCTTAACCTCAGCAGGCCTAACCTCAACAGCACTCAACCAGCCATAACTCCCCAACACTAACTCACCATCAACGTTAACGTAATTACCGCAGAAACCCCACGCGCCTGGCTTCAAAACACACCTACGCTCACACACCCCACACTGCACAGCATCACCGACAGGGATGCCGAACCTAGAGATACGGCCCAACACACCTACCCACTTACTGTCTACGTTAATCTCCAAGAAATGATTATTGAGCGATTAATTGAGAGTAAGTACTGCCGTGTCATGGCCGGAACCGCGGGTAACATCCCTCCTTCACCCGCGGGGGCACTCCACGGCAAGCCCGCCGCCTCACGGCTAAACCCGGCGGGGCATCCGGCACTTACCGCCGAGTGCCTCTCCGCGGCGAAAAGCATTGCTTTTAGTACATAACCTTTTAGTATATAACATAAGTTACTGTTCTGAAACGCATTATAAGGTCTCCGTGCTTTTACCCCTAAAAGCAGGTGGTTGAGGAGCAACGTTGTTACTGATGATACCGACAGTATGATACTGACAGTCTTAAGCACTGAAGAGTCCCATGAGTTCTGAGTAGTGTTTAGGCGGGCATATTGCGCGGAGCTTGCCTAAGCATTTATGGATCGGGGTGTCCTCGCATAGTTCTTGGAGCTTAAGTATTATTGCCCACCCAGCCACCTCCTCCCTACTGTCTAGGCTCAAGTGCATCACCATTGATTTGGAGGCCTTATTAATTGTTCTAATTTGGCTCTCCAACAATTTGAGAGACCGTTATTAGGGGTGCGTGGACTTCGTTATGGGGTGCCGTGAATGGTTACCTCGCAGGATGATCTGTTTGATGAGCTCGTGGATAGTCTAATGCGTGAGTTCTTCAAGCGTGAGCCCTTCACCGCCACCTTCTTGGGCCTGCACCAGTATGACCACCTAGTCCCGGATCTCAGTAGGGACGCCATACTCGAGGTAAGGGGTCTGGTTAAGGAGTACGTGAGGAAGCTTGAGGGCGTGGATCCCTCAGCCCTGAGTGGTGAGCGCGTAGTGGATTACCCGGTGATCCTGAACTGGCTTAAGGCGAAGCTGATTCGTCTGGAGGACTGGCCTACCTGGGAGTCCTTCCCCACAGGCATCCCTAGCCTAGGCGAGGGACTGTTTCCCCTACTCATGGATGAGTCCCTACCCAACGAGCATAGGGTGGAGGCCCTCAAGTCTAGGTTAAGGCAGGTTGATAAGTTTGTCACGGCTTCGGTGAGGGCGGTCAGTAAGCCCTACGCGCTCTGGCTAAGCTACGCGTTAGTTGCTGGTAAGGGCTCCTTAACTCTTCTGGAGTCCGTTAAGACCCTAGCAAGAAAGGTTGGGGACACAGAGCTTGAGGAGGTCGCTGTTAAGGCTGGCGAGAAGGTTAACGCCGCGTTGAAGGAGGTTGAAGCACTAACCAGTAAGGCGGAGCCGGGCTTCAAGCCTCTTGGGAAGGAGCTCTTCACGAAGCTCCTCAAACTACAGTTCATCGAGGAGGGCCCGGAGGAGTTAAGGAGGGTCGGGTACGAGGAAGCACGTAAGTATAGGTCGCTAATGGAGGACGCCGCGAGGAGGGCCGGAGCAGGGAGCATTGTGGAAGCCTTGAGGATGCTGAGCAACGCGAGAATAAGCGACAACGTTAGCGAGTACTTCAGGAAGTACGGCGAGCTAGTGGCTAGGGTAAGGGAGTTCGTGAGGCGCGAGGGTATAGTGGAGTTGCCGGAGGGTGAGCGTGTGAGGATCGTTGAGACCCCCGAGTACTTGAGGCCCGTTATACCGTTTGCTGCCTACATGCCTCCAGAAACCTTCAGCCCCTCCCTCACAGGCACGTACCTACTCACCCCACCACCCACCCCTGAGGCCCTAGCCAGCAGGAACTACTATGACGCCCTAAACACGATAGTGCATGAGGCGTACCCAGGGCACCACACGCAGTTAGTCATAGCTAAGCTAGCGGCGAAGCACCCTAGGCGCGCGATATTCGCGGACGCTACCGACCTGGTTGAGGGGTGGGCCCACTACTGCGAGGAGTTAATGCTGGAGGCAGGCATAGAGAAGTCACCTTTCTACGAGCTTAAGGTGTGGCACGACGCCCTCTGGAGGGCCGTAAGGGTTTACTTAGACGTGGAGCTACACACGATGAACCTAAGCTACGAGGAGGGCGTGGCTAAGCTGGCTAAGGACGCCCTACTACCCGAGGACGGCGCTAGGGGTGAGGTGCTGAGGTACACCCTCAACCCAACCTACCAGCTAATGTACAACTACGGCAAGAGGAAGATCAAGGCGCTGAGGGAGGGGGTCAAGAAGATCCTCGGGCCGAGGTTCAGCAACACCCTATTCCATAAGCTCCTCCTGGAGGAAGGCGGGCTACCCACAAACGTCCTAGCGAATATAGTGCTGAGGAAGGCCCGCGAACTAGCCAGTCATTAGTTATACGGTACTACTCAACCCTCGTAGGCTACGGACGTGGCGTAAGCACCCATAATCACCGCAAGGAACCACACCTCAAGGAACACGAAGCCCAGGTTAACAGGGCCAACGCTAGTGATGATTAACCAGGCAACACCTATGGCGTAAGCAATAACCGTTATGACGCCGTGAACTATGCCTGCACGCCTAACTAACGGCGACTTTAAAGGCCCGCCGATCCTCATCCACCCCGTAGGCAGGGGTAGCCAGCCACAGCAACGCATGCGAGTGTCTTAGTGATGTTTGAAATCATTCTCGCCACTGTATGTATATTGAATTAATTGGTTAAAGAGATTTAGCAAGACACATTAAATGCGTTAAGGAGATAAGTTAGGGTCGGGTGATTCTGCATGAACGAAGAAGACGTACGCATTACTAGGGCTACTGCGGGGGACTTCAACGACGTGCTTAAGCTGTACTACGAGTTCTACGTGGAGTTAAGGAGCAAGCAGGGCTGGAGGCCCCACCCCATTGAGGAATACGCTGAGGACGTCATGAGGTACTTGAGGAGCGATGCCGTACTCATCGCTAGGGTCGGCGGTAAGGCCGTAGGGTTCACGCGGATTTCGATGCGTGAGGGGTCCTACTGGATCGAGGAGATCTATGTTAAGCCGGAACACAGGGGTAAGGGAATCGGGAAAGCCCTAGTTAGGGCAGCTGAGGAGTACATAGCTAAGCATGACCCGGCAGCGTACGTGATGGTGCTCCCCCAAGACACTGAGGCGATAACGTTCTGGGTCAAGGCAGGCTACTCAACCCTCAACACGATCGAACTCGTCAAGTATTTGGAGCCAATCTCGGGAACTGAAGCATTGAGGTACGTGGAGGTCTTCGGCCACGTGTTCCGCATGGTTGCGTGGGCTAAGGAAGGGTATGGTGAGGCTGAGGCGGAGTACCTGGAGGCGCTGAAGGAGTTCGTGGAGGCCAATGGAAGTAGGGAGGAATTCTTGAGAGTGGTTGCCTCCGCACTTAAGGAGTGGGTTAAGGGAAAGAGAGGTGCTTAGGTTTAAGGCCTGATCGGGACGAACTTAACTACCCTCACTAACCCCTCAGCGACCTTGATGGCGGCCCCAGCAGGGTCTATGACTGGTGCCTTAATGGCTTCCTCAACTTTCTTCGCTAGTCCCGCTAACCCGGTGCACCCGAGTATCACGGTGTCTGCCCCGTCCCTTAACGCCTCCTTTGCCTTGCTGATAACTTCCTTAACCGTCACTTCCTTGTCCTTGTCTAGGTCGAGCACTCCTAACCCTATGCCGTAAACCTTCTTGACGAGGTCCCCGTACCCTGCCTTCCTAACGCGGTCTTCGATCATCCATAACGCCTTATTACCTACGGTAACTACGGCCGCCTGCCTGGATCCCAGGACCTTGGCTAGGGCTAGGGAAGCTTCGCAGGGCCCGACGACGGGCACTGGCACTAAGGCCTTGAGGTTCTCTGCCCCGGGGTCTAGGAAGCAGTTAGGTATTATCGCGTCGTACGGCTTCCCCTCCGCCTCGGCCTGCCTGAACCACGTTAGCCCGTATTTAACTACTAGGTGCTCCACCCATGCATGGGCCTCAGGGTCCTCGACGCTGGGTGGGCCTTCCGGGAATGACTTAACAGTGATTTCAGTGTTTGGGGACGCGAAGGACTCGTAGATCGCTTTATCTACTTCATCCCACTTCGGGTGCCCGACCGGGTTTATCACTAGCACCCTTACCTTGCTTGCGGGCGTACTACCCTCACCTCACACTAACCCACGCTTCCTGAGGAGCTCCTCAACAGGCACGTAGTCGTATTTGAAGCCGAAGTGCTTGGGGCCGAAGTACTTCAGCCCTTCTTCAGTTCTCCACACCTCAGGCGCCCTAGCCGCGACTACCCTGACCTCGTCACCGACCTTCAGCACGGTGTTAGTTATTGGTTCGCCGTCAGGCCTTAGGAACATGTATAGGTCGGGAGGCATGACTACGGGTTCACCATCAAGCCAAGCCATGATATGCTCATTCATGATCCATGACTTAAACTCCTTACCCTCGAACCTATCCTTACCAGCAACTATGATCTCTCCCTTCAGGAAGCCCTCCTCATCCCTCCACTCATAGGACTTAACCACGCCCTCAAATATCACCCACCCGCCAAGCACGTCAGCAACCGCCTGCACGGGGTCCCTGCCCTCCTCCCTAGCCTTCAGCACGGCCTCACCTACGCGCACGCAGAGACTTATCGTGCCCTTAACCGCTGCCCTTCCTGCCTGCTCGGGCGTCATGGGGGCGTCCACGACTGCCGAGAACCTCCCGCCAAGCACCGAAAGGTACCTGGCTATGGCTTCGTAGTCATCTATGTCGGCGTACTCCTTAACTATGACGACATCGCCTGTCTCGGTGACCATGGCTGAGGGACTCATAGGTATGCCGTACACGTGGGTCGTGCACTGATGTAGCTCCGGCCCTGCCCTACCCATTAAGTCACCATCGATCGCGGGCACGCCTAACTTAGCAGCGATGTTTAGGGCAGCGGGGGTGTTGGCACCGCCTAACTCGGTCGCCACGACCGCCCCAACCTTCTTGCCTAGGAACGCCTCAAGCTCCTCAACAGCCTTCCTTATTGGGTCCTTGATCTTGACGGGCTTCCTTGTTTTGAGGCCTGGAGCGACTGACCCGACGAAGTACGGCTGAACCACGATCACGTCCTTAGGCAGTTCCTCTGGGTTAACTATCTTGACGCTTAAGCCCTTCTCGAGCACCTCACGCATGAGGTCAAGCCCTTCCTGAGGGTCGCCGCCACCTCCTGTGCCGAGGATCGTTGCGCCGAGAATTAGCTTACGTGCTTCATCCATAGACTTAATTTCCCACATCGGGTTAAACCCCCGAATACTTATTCCAGGTTCAGGAAATAACTTTTTACTCCTTAAGTAATATTATTAAACGTTAGTGATGAGACATGAAAATTCTCGTAATAAATCCCGTAGGTACTCCCATATGGGATGAACTAACTTTAAAGCACCTTAAGCAGATAGCGAACCCGGGCACGGAAATAGTTGTGAAGTCTCTCCCGCAGGGCCCGGAAACCATAGAGTCGGAGTTCGATAAGGCCCTAGCCGAGAAGCACGTGGTGGAGGTCGTCGCCCGCGAACTCCTGAGTGGTAAGGGAAGGTACGACGCAGTAATAATTAACTGCTTCGACGACCCCGGAGTCAAGGCACTCCGTGAGGTTGTGCGCGACGCCCTAGTCCTAGGTATCGGGGAGACCTCAATAACCGCGGCGCTAATGCTTGGCTTCAACATAGCGATAATCTCAACAGGTAGGGAATCAAAGGCGATCTACAGGCGCAGAGCCGCCGAGCTAGGTCTGCTAGACAGGGTAACGTATACTAGCGGCATTGAATTACCTGTGCTGAAGCTCAGGGAGGACGAGGCAGCCACGCTGAAGGCGCTGGAGGAAGAAAGCAGGCGCGCGGTTAAGGAGTACGGCGCTGAGGTAATAGTGCTCGGGTGCGGCGGCATGATAGGGATGGCTCAAGAACTCTCGAGAAGGGTAGGAGTTCCCGTAGTGGACCCAACCATAACGACGTTCAAGGTGACTGAAGCGCTGGTAGCTGCGGGGCTGAAGCACAGTTACGCGTACGCGCCGCCCCACGCGATCAAGCGTTTTCAATCCCTTGTTAATGAGTAGCAAGTGAGTAAGCGATAAAAACTTGTGTTTACAATTACGTTTTTCGTAAAACAATTAATAGGTAAGTAACTTTACTACGCTTAAAAATTTTATTCGCAATAAAACATGATTAAACAACTTGAACCAGAATTGCAGAAAGTGCCGAAGATAAGTTGATTTATCTTGAAAATTTTTTAGAAGGAATTTACACCATCTGATTAATACGCGCCGAATTTTGGGTAACTCATCCAAAAAATTTAATTACCTTCCACCGATATTGAAAAAATCGGTAGGTGTGTTCGAAATGTTCATACCTCTACATAGGAAAGGAATTTCAAAAACCGTAGCCGCCGTAATAGCCATAGTAGTGATAATAGGTGTGATTGCGGCCGCCGCGTACTACATAGGGCAAAGATCCGCGCCCTCCACTACTACATCCACGATGAGTTCCTCCTCAACAACCTCGGCCTCCTCATCGTCAACGTCCTCAACCTCGCCGACCTCCCCCATCACATCGCCGACCTCCTCCACGACTAAGCCTTCGGAGAAGTCTGTGGTGGTGTACGCGTCCCTCTCGGAAATGACTACTGCTGACCCCAGCACGGAGTTCTCGAACTCGATCCTGTGGATGTGCCTGGTGTACGAGCCCCTCCTGTGGTATGACCCCGTACACGACAAGATAATACCTGCACTAGCCACAAGTTACGAGGTAAGCAAGAACGGTACGGTCTGGACGTTCCACTTAAGGCATGACGCTAAGTTCCATGACGGCACGCCAGTCACGGCGCAGGCAGTTAAGTTCGCTCTTGAGAGAACCATTAAGTTAGGGCAGGGCGCTGCCTTCATCTGGGATCCTGTGAAGGAAATCAAGACACCCGATGAGTACACGGTGGTATTCATACTGAAGTACCCCGCACCTCTAGACAAGATAGCCGCATCATCCTACGGTGCATGGATCTTCAGCCCGAAGGTTGTTGAGCTAGCTGGCGCTAAGGATGCCACCGATAAGAAAGTGGCTGACTGGTTCAACGCCGGCCACGACGACGGGTCAGGACCTTATAAGCTCGTGAAGTGGGATCCGCAGAACGAGATCGTACTTGAGAAGTTTAAGGACTGGTGGGGCTGGAGGCTCGCCGACTACCCGATGAAATCCGACAGCGCACCCGACGTATTCATAATTAAGATAGTTAAGGACGCCGTTACACAGGAGAGGATGGTTCAGTCAGGCGACATCGACATAGCTGAGTACGTGCCCTTGGAGGACGTGCAGACCTTAGAGAAGAACCCGAACTTGCAGGTAGTAATGTCACCTTCATTCCAGAACCTATTGATGTTCATCAACACTAGAAAGCCGCCACTGGACAACGTGCTTGTGAGGAGGGCGATAGCGCACGCTATACCGTATGAGGACATAGTGACCGTGGCTAGGAATGGCTTCGCTAAAGTCGCTAGTGGCCCCATACCCCACGGCATGTGGGGCCACTTCGATAACTTAACCTACACCTACGACTTAACGCTGGCTAAGGAACTACTGACTAAGGCAGGCTATCCGAATGGCTTACCGAGACCACTTCTCCTTACCTACACTGCAGGCGATATTTACGAGCAGAGAACAGCTGAGTTGATTAAGGCATCCCTGGCTAAGATAGGAATAACGGTGAACATAAGGCCAATGAGCTGGCAGGAGCAGTGGTCCCTCGCTCAGAGCGGGTGGAATAATTCGAAGGCCGCCCAAGATCTCTTCATAATGTACTGGTGGCCGACCTACATAACGCCCTTTGACTTCCTTTACAACATGTTTGATAATGAGAGCAAGTCCTTCGATCTCTGCTACTACGCTAACCCGAAGTTTAACAAGCTTATCGAGGAGGCCCACTACTATGAAGGCATAGACAAGGCTAAGTCCCTACGCCTCTACTACGAAGCTCAGAAGATACTCTATGACGACGTACCCGCAATACCGCTCTGGGACATGGTCGACATAAGGGTGGCGAGGGCGAACATAGGTAACTTGCAGACAGCGATTAATCCGGCCTACCCGACAGTGATATTTGCTCAGGTACTGCACGTTAAGGCCGGAGGGTAACCCTGAGATATAAGGGTTAAAGTGATTGTTTTTCTCTTAATCCCCTCACCCCCACATCAATGCGTGAGGAGGCAACAGTGGTGTGAGTCATGCCCGTGAGTAAGGAGTACATCGTGAAGAGGGTTACGCTCCTTATCCTTGTTGTTTTCGGTGTCCTAATCATAACCTTCGTGATAACTAGGTTAATACCCGCGCATCCAGAGCTCCTATGGGCCGGGCCCCACGCAACCATGGAACAGATAGAGAGAGCTAGGAAGGAACTACACCTCAACGACCCCATACACGTTCAGCTATATTATTACCTGCTGAACTTCGTCCGCGGCGATTGGGGGGTTTCATGGAGGACTAGGTCGCCAGTACTGCATGATGTCCTCTCAGCGTTGCCGACCACGCTCGAGTTAGTCATAGTCGCTTTCATCATAGCGGTGATCATCGGCATGCCCCTCGGTGTTTACGCTGCGTTAAGGAGGGACAGGTTAGCTGACCACATAATAAGGATATTAACGGTCCTCGGGGCCTCGGTTCCTGTATTCTGGTTAGCCCTCATCGTGCAGCTAGTTTTCGGTAGCTGGCTCCACGTACTGCCAGCGGCGAAGCGTGTTGACGAGATGCTCGTGCTGAGAACAGGGTTCCACCCCATAACGGGGTTCTACCTGCTCGACTCTTTAATCGAGGGTAACATACCTGTGTTCCTTGATGTGTTGAGGCACATGATACTCCCGGCAATAGTTCTATCCCTTTACCCGTTGAGCCTCTGTGCTAGGATGACTAGGGCGTTAATGGTTGAGGTGCTGAACGAGCAGTACATTAGGGCGGCTAGGGCTTGGGGCTTGCCGGGGAAGTTAGTTACGTTCAAGTATGCGTTGAAGAACGCTATAGCACCAGTAATAGCCTCGTTGGGCTTGTCCTTCGGCTACACGATAATAGGTGCGTTCATGGTTGAGTTGATTTTCGTGTGGCCCGGTATAGGATTTTACGCGGCGATGTCGCTCCTTAGCTTCGACTACCCAGCGATCGTGGGGGTAATCGTGATCGTCGCGATATTCTACTCAGTCATCAATATGGTCGTGGACATAATCCACGCGATAATTGACCCAAGGGTGAGGCTGTAATGTCGTCTCCGTCAGAACTCAGGATAATGTTCCGCATGATAAGGCGGAACCCTGTCTCTATGCTGGGCCTCATAATAGTTGTTGCGTTCGTAGTGGTGGGCCTCGTAGCCCCCTACGTACTGACGAGGCCTGATGAGGCGTGGGGGATAGCGTATAATGTGAAGGATCGCTTCCTCCCGCCATCCCTTCAACATCCCTTCGGCACGGACGAGTACGGTAGGGACATGTTCAATCGAGTCCTCCTAGGCACGAGGTTCTCCCTAATGATCGCCGTGGGTGTTGTGGGTTTAGCTCTCCTCATAGGGATACCTGTGGGCTTAGTTGCTGGGTATGTTGGTGGTAAGGTCGGGACGGCTCTCATGAGAATAACCGACATGTTTCTTGCCTTCCCGCCTCTCCTACTAGCAATAGCGTTGGCGGCCACCCTAGGAAGGGGGTTAACGAACACGATCGTCGCGCTGGCCATCTCGTGGTGGCCGTGGTACGCGCGGCTCATTTTCGTGCAGGTGAACTCCATAAAGAACTTACCCTACGTGGACGCCGCCAGGGTGATGGGGTTAAGGTCGGTGACGATAATGTTCAAACACATACTACCCAACGCACTCACACCCATAACCGTGCAGGCAGCCCTGGATATGGGATCAGCAATTCTTGAGGCAGCAGGTCTAAGCTTCCTTGGTGTGGGTGTCCCGCCACCAACCCCTGAGTGGGGCTTACTGGTCAGTATGGGGTGGCAGTCGATCAATAGGGCGTGGTGGATCTCCTTCTTTCCTGGCCTGGCCATCGTGATAACCGTGCTGGGCTTTAACCTGCTCGCCGACGCCGTCAGGGAGGCGATGGACCCGAGGCTCAGGAAGGCCCTAATAATGAAGGGGGTGTGAAGCATGTCAGGGCCTAACGGAAGGAAACCTATTCTTGAGTTAAGGAACCTCACCATCAAGTACTACACGCTAACAGGGATCGTGCATGCCGTCAGGGACGTCTCACTAGTGATTAGGGAGAAGGAGTCCGTTTGCTTAGTGGGTGAGTCAGGCAGCGGTAAGTCAACGATAGGGTTGGCGGTAGCGCATGCCTTACCTCCTAACGCGAGGGTCTCAGGCCAAATACTGTTCAGGGGCGAGGACGTGACTAAGCTGAAGGGCGACGCCCTAAGCAAGTACGTCGGTAAGAAAGTATCGATAATATTCCAGGACCCCGCAGCGACCTTCAACCCGCTATTTACGATAGGCGAGCAAATGAGTGACGTGATCAGGCACCACAGGGGAGTGAAGGATAAAGAGGAGGTTAAGAGGATAGCGATCGACCTGCTTAAGAAGGTCGGGCTACCGGATCCGGAGAGGGTCCTCAAGTCGTACCCGCACGAACTTAGCGGCGGGATGCTTCAGAGAGCATCGATAGCGGTGGCGCTCTCACCGAACCCCGAGCTACTCATAGCCGACGAGCCAACAACGATGCTTGACGTCACTCTCCAAGCACAGATACTTGACCTACTCACGAAGCTCAAGGAGGAGTTAGGGCTGTCAATGCTCTTCATAACCCATAATTTAGGAGTTGCTGCTGAAGTATGTGACAGGATAGCTGTGCTGTACGCGGGCAAGTTACTTGAGGAGGGAAGTGCTGAGGACGTACTCCTCGATCCCCTACACCCCTACACGAAGAAGTTACTTGAGTGTGTGCCCCGCGCCCACGCCAAGGTGCAGAAGCTGAGACACATACCTGGCACGTTACCAGACCCTAGGAACCCGCCACCCGGGTGTCCGTTTCAGCCTAGGTGTGATGAGGCTAGGGACGAGTGCAGTAAGATGCCGCCCCTGACCGAGGTGAGGTCGGGACACAGGGTGGCGTGCGTGAAGTACTTAGGTGAGGGAGGTGAGTGAAGGTGGCGATGCTCGAGGTTAGGAACCTGAAGAAGTACTTCCCCATAAGATCAGGCATACTGGGCAGGGTCGTCGGGTGGGTTAAGGCGGTCGACGGCGTAGACATTAACATCGAGGAGAATACCGTGGCGGCGTTAGTGGGTGAGTCAGGCAGCGGTAAGACCACTACCGCCAGGTGCGTACTGAAGCTACATGAGCCCACATCAGGCAAGATACTCTTCATGGGTGAGGACATAACTAAGCTCAAGGGCAAGCACTTAAGGAGGTACAGAAGGAACGTACAGGCAGTCTTCCAGAACCCATTCCTATCCCTGAACCCCAGGATGAAGGTTGAGGACATAGTCGCGGAGCCCCTCAAAACACACACGAGCATGAGTAAGAAGGAAATCGCCGAGACTGTTAAGGAGCTACTCACGAAGGTCGGCCTACCCAAGGACGTGTTAAGGAGGTACCCCTACGACCTAAGCGGAGGGCAGGCTCAGAGAGTAGCGATAGCCAGGGCCATAGCCCTCAAACCAAAGCTAGTGGTTCTCGACGAACCCACTTCAGCCCTAGACGTGTCGGTTCAAGCCCAAATACTTAACCTACTTGCCGACCTGAAGGAGGAGATGAAGCTCTCCTACCTCCTAATAACTCACGACCTCTCCGTAGTGAGGTACATAAGCGACTACGTCTACGTCATGTACCTAGGCAAGATCGTTGAGGCCGCTCCTACGGAGGAGCTCTTCACGAACCCGCAGCACCCCTACGCCCAAGCACTCCTCTCAGCAGTACCTGAACCCGACCCTAGGCTAAGGAAGCTCAAGAAGAGGATAATACTGCCTGGCGAGCCGCCTAGCGCCGTGAACGTTCCTCCAGGATGCAGGCTTCACCCTAGGTGCCCTTACGCTGAGGAGCGCTGTAGGCGTGAGGAGCCTGAATTAGTCGATATTGGTAATGGCCACCTCGTGAGGTGTTGGCGCGTCAGTTCTTAAGTGAAGGTACTCCCCTCCCTTAGTTCAGTGTTTTTCTTGAGTCCCCCAACATCTTAGTTGCTAGTGGTGCTTGGTTTAGCAATGCTTTTATATCGATCGATATATCTCTCAAGTAGGAAAATCGAAAATAACTCTAGAGGCGTGAGAGTGTTGCCTGGCGTGGAGTACGTGAATGTCTGGAAGTACTACGGTGGTAAACCCGTGGTTAAGGGAGTGAACCTGAGGGTTAAGAAGGGGGAGGTCAGGGTACTCCTAGGCCCGAACGGTTCGGGGAAGTCAACCCTGTTCAAGATGAGTGTAGGTGTCGTGAAGCCTGAGCAGGGTGAGGTAAGGGTCAACGGCGTTAACGCGGTTAAGGATCCGATCGCTGCTCGGAAGATCGTTGGTTACGCGCCTGAAGATCCCTTAGTGTACGAGTCCCTTGAAGTCACGGAATACTTAGAATTCATTCTGTCTATCTACGGCGTTAGGCCGAGTAGGGAGAGGTTCGCCGCAGTGATTAAGGCGTTGGGGCTTGACGAGCACGTAGGTAAGTTGGTTGGTGAGTTGAGCCACGGGAATAAAAGGAAGGTAACACTTGCCGCAATAATGCTTAGAGATCCGGAGGTGCTCGTGCTTGATGAGGCGTTCTCAGGGCTTGATGTTGGGAGTGCGAGGGCCGTTAAGGCGTGGTTAAGGAGTAAGGCGGAGTCCGGGGCGGCGGTGCTAGTCTCTACTCACATACTCCCCATAGCTGAGGCAATAGCGGATAAGGTAACGATAATTTATGAGGGCAGGATAGTCGCTGAGGGAACGCCTGGGGAGTTAAAGAGCCTTGAGGGTGGGAAGGAGCTTGAGGACGTGTACCTCAAGCTAACAGGGTACTCAAGTGAGGTGGAGGAACTAGTTAAGGCGTTAACCACGTGACGAGGGTTTGAGGCGATGCCTGACTCACTAACCTTGAAAGTAGCGAAGAACTTAACTAAGGAGGTCACGTACAGGGGCTTCAGAGGGGTTGCCGCCTCAGCTTTCACGCCAGTCGCTAAGCCATCCGAAGGTAAGGGTAGGGTGAACGTATCGATAGTTAGATCTAACGTGCTTGGAGCGATATTCTATTCCATAGTATCGCTCTCAGCCAGTACCCCCCTACTGGTGACTGACTACATGAAGGTTCCCGCCACTGACGCATTCTCTGTCTCCCTAACTGTGTTGGTGGGCTTTGCCTTCGCCCTCTCTCTCATGCAGGTGACGCCCTTCACGTCCACCTTCATCAGGGAGGGCTTAGTGGATCTCCTCCGCCTCCTCCCACTAACGGACTCCCAGATACTTAAGGCGTACTTAACGGCCCTAATCCTGTATTGGGGCGGGCTATCACTTACGTTTATCTTCATACCGTTCTTCATAGTCGCAACATACGTCACGGTAAATGGTATCCTGCCGGGGACATACTTGCTGTTAGGGCTCTTCGCTGTGGTAGCCACCCTCACCTTCAGCTACTCCCTAGGGATAGCTCTAGGCTCCTACTCCTACGCCGTAAGGAGGAGGGCATCGTTAAGGCTCATGTCAACCGCTGCTTGGCTACTTAGCTTCATGATGATGTTCCTCCTCTACAGGGCCTCATCCATAATGGCGGAGGCTGCGAAGACGCTGGAGCCCATGCTACGTACTTGGGGCGCACTCATACCCTTCGTGGGTCCCCTCTTCAGCGCAGCCAACCCGACCTTAATGCTGGGGTCCATAGGTGAGAGCGCCTTACTGGTTATGATTGCTTATGTGTTAGCGAAGAGAAGGATCTCGAAGGTTTTCCTCGGAGGCATTGAGTACGCAGTGGCTGCTAAGGCGCAACCCGTGAGGAAGGTTAAGGTTGGTGAGGCCGGGTTAAGGATCAGCAGCTTGATCGGTGCGATGATCCGCAAGGACTTCAAGCTCCTGTCGAGGGAGCCTAGGAGGCTGGCCAACATGCTGTTCCTTGTGCTGCTCCCCGTAATAATGTCAGTGCCCGTAGGTTCCGGCTCCTTCATGACTAAGTACCCCACATACATGGTACTCTTCATATCCTCCTTCCTAGGCGCGTTCTCGGGCCTCGCAAGCGAGTACGTGTTCTATGCTGAAGGTGCAGGCGCGTTGCTCCTCTACCACCTGCCCCTCAGGAAGTGTGACGTCGCCTTAGCTAAGGCCTTAGCGTGTTCGCTAATAACCCTACCAATATCCGCCGCAGTCGTCGGCGGGTTAGCCGCGTACTTCACTGGTGACGTCATGCTGACCGTGATTGGTGTGGCGATAACGGCGTTGCTTAACCTGGGGTTCTCTTTCATTAACTCAGCCATAACGATGTCCATGCTACCGGGCACCCCCTCAGAGTGGAGCGAGTACTCCTTCAGGGCGAGCATGGGTACGAGGTTCGTTAGGAGCGTGGTTAAACTTGTGGTGCTCGGCATAGGTGTCGGCGTGCCACTGGTGATAATACTGCTCGCTCCTCTTATGGGTGCATCTCCGACAATGGCTAGATTACTCACTATTATCTATGCAGTGGCGTCCTTCATCGCCGGCCTAGTGTTCCTGCGCGTTGTTGCTGGCTCCAAGCCCCTGTGAATGGCTTGAATTACGTTCTAGACGTGTTTACGGGCGGAACGCACTTTTTGTTGGGAGCACTAAATCTTATTTGGTGCTCAACTTGGTCAAGCCCCTTAAGGAGCTGATTGAGGAGATCAAGCCCGCCGTCATCAACATGTTCCGCGTCAACATGGGCCTCAAGGACGGTGAGGGAGCCCTAGTACTCACGGACTACCCGCACGGTGAGTTCTGGCGTAACCTCGTGCCTGAGGAGTTAGAGGACGCGGTCACCAGAACCCTACTCGCCCGCGCCGTGTACGAGGTCGGTAAGGAGGCCTTCCCGAACAACAGGTTCGAGTTCCACGCGTACCCAATGACAGGGAGGAACGGTGCGGAGCCCCCGCCGGAAGTAGCTGACCTGATGAAGAGGTTCGAGGTCGTGGTAGCGATCACGACGTACTCCCTATCACACACCAGGGCTAGGGAGGAGGCATGCAAGGCTGGCGCGAGGATAGCGAGCATGCCTGGCTTCACCGCCGACATGTTCGCGCCCGGAGGCCCGATGGCTGCCGACTACAACAAG
>JAMOOZ010000003.1 GCA_027064885.1 Desulfurococcales archaeon | reverse complement strand
TAGGCATGGGACGCGCAACCGAACGCGTAAGAAAGGAACTCGAGAGACTTAGAAAGTACTACGGCGTGACGAAATGCTACGTAGAACGCGAAGGGGGGAGGGAGGAGATTCCCTGTGAGAACATTCCTGAACTCCTGCGGGAGGGCGTAGCTAAGGAAACAGTAATAGTATGTAATGAACGGCTAGGTAAATGCGTTAAGGCACCCAAAGGCACGAGCATCGAAGTAATAGAGGCTGAGGGAAGAGAGGTCTACCTAATAAAGGACGAGGCCGAGGACGTGGGGCGCTGGAGCAAGCTAGGGTACATAATAACGGGGAAGGGTGAAGGAAGAACGATCAAAACACCCAAAGCAGGCAAGATAATCTTTATAGAGGAGGTTCTAGGCGAGAAACCGGATCATTACCGCATATACGTTGCTTTGGAGGGTGTTGAGGAATGAGCGACGGCGTTAAGGAGATCCTCGAGAAGATACGTGATGAAGTCACATACTACGCACTACTGAACGCAGTAGAACACGGAGGTAAGGCAAGGCCCGGCCCAGTAATAAACAAGGTGTTGGGTAAGCACCCCGAGCTACGTAGGAAGGAGGTAATGCCGGAACTAGGGAAGTTCGTAGCTAAGGTAGTGAAGGAAGTGAATAGCCTAACCCTCGAGGAGCAGGAACGCAGGCTAAGCGAGTTAAAGCCTCCTGAGGAAGGCAGGAGGGAGGAGAAGGTTAAGGAAGGGCTACCGCCTCTTCCCAACGCGTCTGAAGGGAAAGTAGTGACTAGGTTTGCCCCCAACCCGGACTTCCTAATACACCTAGGCAACGCTAGGCCAGCAATACTGAGTTGCGAGTACGCCCGCATGTACAAGGGGAAGATGATACTTAGGTTCGAGGACACCGACCCTAAGACCAAGCCCCCAATGCCTGAAGCCTACAGGCTAATCCGGGAAGACCTTGAGTGGCTGGGCGTTAGGTGGGATGAGGAATACATCCAGTCCCTGAGGATGGAGATATACTACGACCTAGCTAAGGAGTTGATTAGGGGAGAGGGAGCATACGTAGATCTTTGCTCGCAGGAGGAGTTTCTCAAGTATAAGCTCGAGAAGAAGCCATGCCCGCACAGGAACCAGAGTGTTGAGGAAAACCTGGAGCTCTTTGAGAAGATGATCTCAGGCCACTTCAGTGAAGGTGAGGCAGTACTAAGGGTGAAGACGGACGTCACGCATAAGGATCCCTCAGTGATAGACTGGGTCGCCTTCAGGATAATAGACACGGACAAGCACCCACACCCCATAGTCGGGTCAAGGTACGTCGTGTGGCCAACATACAACTTCGCTGCAGCCGTTGATGACCACCTCCTTGGGGTGACCCACATACTGAGAGGGAAGGAACATGCGGTAAATACTACTAAGCAAGGGTACCTCTACGCGCACTTTGGCTGGGAGTATCCGACCGTCATAAACCTAGGTAGGCTGAAGCTGGAGGGACTAATACTGAGTAAGTCTCAGATAAAGAAGCTAATCGAGGAGAATCCAGGTAAGTTCAGCGGCCCGGACGACATAAGGTTCGGGACCGTTGCCTCCCTAAGGAATAGGGGTATAGAGGCAGAAACACTGCGCAGGATAATACTGCAGGTAGGGACGAACCCCAATGACGCAACCCTAAGCTGGGATAACATAGCGGCCCTCAACAGAAGCGTCATAGACTCAGCGACGAGGAGGGTGATGGCGGTCTTCGACCCAATAAAGCTAGTGATAGAGTCGTACGAAGGCCCGAAGAAAGCAAGCTTACCATATCACCCGGATAATGAGGGCTTAGGTATGAGGGAAATTGAGGTCAGCCTAGAAAACGACAAGCCAGTAGTCTATATTTCGAAGAAGGACTTAGAGAACCTCACGACTAAGGGCAAGGCCTTGAGAGTTAGGCTCATGGGATTATGTAACGTCGAGATAATCGCTACTGAAGGACACACTAAGGCGGTAGCAAGGTACCTAGGGAGTAGCGTCGAGCAAGCAAAGCAGGAGAGGATGAGGATAATTCAGTGGGTGCCGGTAACGACCCCCGTAACGGTGCGTGTGAAGGTGCCGGAGGGCTTAGAACTAATAGTGGATGAGGGCGTGGCGGAGCCCTCCCTAACGCAAACATCGCCGGGAGAGAGGTACCAGTTCGTAAGGTACGGGTTCATTAAGATACAGAGCGTAACCCGGTCTAACAGAGGCGTTAGGGTGGAGGCAGTATTCATGCACAAATAGCAGGACGCTACGCTTTTAAGCGCCCCTAGAGAGTAGTGATTGCGACGACCGAGGTGGATGAGAATGAGCAAGCCCCCATACGTAAGGTTTGAGGTACCACCCGAAATAGCTGAGAAGGCGTATGAAGCGGTCAAGAAGGCCAGGGAAACCGGCGGTAAGGTCAGAAAGGGCGTCAACGAGACAACCAAGGCTGTTGAGAGGGGACTAGCGAAGCTAGTGCTCATTGCTGAGGATGTCGACCCACCCGAGGTAGTCATGCACCTACCACTCCTCTGTGAGGAGAAGAAGGTGCCCTACCTATACGTCCCAAGCAAGAAGAAGCTTGGGGAGATGGCAGGTATCGAGGTCCAGGCATCCTCAGTAGCCATCGTAGACCCCGGCGAGGCCAAAGACCTAGTCGACGAGCTAATCAAGGCTTACGAAGAGCTTAGGACTAAGGCCTAAACCCGAGAGGTAACGCAAGCAAACCACTACAGAAAAACATTTTTAATAACTACTCACATCGGGCTAGGAGCACTACATAAATTCTCAAACCTAACCACACGACCACGCACTAGGGAATTCTTTTAAAACCACGGAACCTAGAAACTACGGTGCTTGGGTCGTGGCAGAGGAAGGCAAGAAGATAGACGTCAGTCAGCCGCAGGTAAACGTCATCGAGGAATTCGGTTTCCCAGCCGAGGTAATACAGATTGTTGGTAGGACAGGCGTCACTGGCGAGATAACCCAGGTCAGAGTAAGGGTTCTAGAGGGAAGAGATAAGGGAAGGATCATAGCGAGGAACATTAAGGGCCCGGTGAGGATCGGCGACATAGTGATCCTAAGGGAGACAGAGAGGGAAGCAAGGAAGCTCTCAACAAGGAGGTAAAGCAACTTAAACTTATAACGTTAGTTCACTAGTCTGACGGGGTGCGAGGGATGCCTAGGCCGAAGCGATGCTCGTTCTGTGGCGGCCCTATTGAGCCTGGCACGGGGATAATGTACGTTAAGAATGACGGCACGATACTCTGGTTCTGCTCAAGCAAGTGCTTCAAGAACTTCAAGCTAGGCAGGGACCCGAAGAGGCTACCATGGACAGCGTACTACCTCGGCAAGAAATCTAAGAGGTGACAGATTAATTGAACCAGCGCGAACTGGTTATCGTCAAGCCCGACGGCGTTAAGCGTGGCTTAATCGGTGAAGTCATAAGGAGGCTGGAGGCCAAGGGCCTGAAGATAATTAAGTTAAGGATGATACGCGCAACACGCGCATGTATGGAGAGGCTCTACGACATCCACAAAGGCAAGCCATTCTTCGAGGACCTAGTGACCTTCATGAGTTCCGGACCCATAGTAGCGATGATCGTTGAGGGCGACGAGGCAATAAGCGTCGTCAGGAACCTAATAGGCCCGACCGACGGGCGCAGAGCACCTCCAGGAACCATTAGGGGAGACTACGCCTTATCGATCCAGGAGAACATAGTGCACGCAGCCGACAGCCCTGAAAGGGCTGAGTACGAGATAAGCGTGGTCTTCTCTCCTGACTGCGGTGAATTTTAAGAACTTTATTTAAAAGTTAGGGAAAGAAAATCACTTACCCTCGAACTCCTTCTTCAAGCTCCTTAGCTTGAGGAGTACAGGTAGCCCGAACCTCTTATCCCGCTTCCTCTTGATCCTGATGATCTCTTCGATTAAAGGTAACATGTCCTTAGTCACGTACTTCCTGAACCTAGTTAATACGGTCTCCAAGTCCTTCTCGCTGGGGTCTGTGTAGAGGACGTCACCCTCGTCGAAGTGGCGGCCCACTAAGACATTGCCTTCAATCGAGATCGCGACCTCCTTTCCGGCCCTCGCCTCATCTAGGCTCTTGCCCTTGCTCTGGATCTGGTACACCTTACCGAGAGGTCTCCCGTCATCACGCATTATTGGGTAGCCAGGCCTGATCACGCCAGCTAATACCCGTATGCCAACAACTGCTGGGTCACTGCGTCTGAACACGAACCCGGGAAGCACCTGGAACTTAGCCGGGAACACCGTCTTGAGGAGTTCGTAGTACTCTTCCTTCTGCTTCTCTTTCCTAACCCAGTCCTCGTACGCTTCAATTAATCTGTAGATTATTGAGTCCTGAAATATGCGTATGCCCTCCTTCCTAGCGAGTTCTTCGGCATCCGGTAGTGGCTTGACGTTGAATAGGAGCGCCGCGCCGTAGTACCTGTTTTGCTTCGCAACTATTGATGCCTCAATCACTTCCCTCTTGGTTAGGGGGCCTACGTCCGCTAGCCTAACCGGTATGCCCCTAGACTCAAGCATACCCACGACAGCTTCGAGTGTGCCTAGGGTGTCGGCCTTAACTATGACGCCGTTAATGTCCTTGGAGAACCTCACCTGCGTTACTTCCTCTTTCACCTTCTCGACGTACTCCTTAACTTTCTCCTCGCTCTCCACCGCGTACAGTGGTGCGCCAGCTATCGCCTCCTCAAGACCGGGAGCGCTGACCCTAACGCCAGCCGCCGCCACGACCTCGTCAACATTCTTGAACGTTGACTCACTGGCAGCCCTCATCTCTTCGAGAGGTTTTGGCATGAGGAGGGCCCTAACCCTAGTAATTATAGGTTCCTTCATTCCGCCCACAACTATTATGTCGCCACGCCTCAGGATCCCGTCATATATCACGACGTCTAAGCACGTCCCCAGACCAGATATTTCCTTAAAC
>JAMOOZ010000002.1 GCA_027064885.1 Desulfurococcales archaeon | reverse complement strand
AGTCCCGGCTGTAAACGATGCGGGCTAGGTGTTGGGCGGGTCCTAGAGCCCGCCCAGTGCCGCAGGGAAGCCGTTAAGCCCGCCGCCTGGGGAGTACGGCCGCAAGGCTGAAACTTAAAGGAATTGGCGGGGGAGCACCACAAGGGGTGGAGCCTGCGGCTTAATTGGAGTCAACGCCAGGAATCTCACCGGGGGCGACAGCAGGATGACGGCCAGGCTGACGACCTTGCCCGACGCGCTGAGAGGAGGTGCATGGCCGTCGCCAGCTCGTGTCGTGAGATGTCCGGTTAAGTCCGGCAACGAGCGAGACCCCCGCCCCCAGTTGCGATCCGGTCCTCCGGGACCGGAGCACACTGGGGGGACTGCCGCCGTGTAAGGCGGAGGAAGGAGGGGGCCACGGCAGGTCAGCATGCCCCGAAACCCCCGGGCTGCACGCGGGCTACAATGGCGGGGACAGCGGGCTTCCGACCCCGAAAGGGGGAGGGAATCCCTCAAACCCCGCCGTAGTTGGGATCGAGGGCTGCAACTCGCCCTCGTGAACGAGGAATCCCTAGTAACCGCGCGTCAACATCGCGCGGTGAATACGTCCCTGCTCCTTGCACACACCGCCCGTCGCTCCATCCGAGCGGAGGGAGGGTGAGGCCCATTCTGTCCGGGTTTCCCCGGGTAGGGTGGGTCGAACCCTCCCTCCGCGAGGGGGGAGAAGTCGTAACAAGGTAGCCGTACCGGAAGGTGCGGCTGGATCACCTCCAGCACAAGGCGCGGGCGTGGGAACCTACCTACGTGAGAGTCCGAGGCGGCCCCGAGTGAAGCCCGCGAGCAATGCTCGCGGGTGGATGGCGCGATTTCTTCAAGATGAGCGCCACGCATAGGCCCCAGCAAAACCTGCACTAGCCGGCACCTCGGGCACGTCGGCACCAAGCCGTCCGGTGGATGGCTCGGCTCGGGCGCCGACGAAGGGCGCGGCAAGCTGCGATAAGCCCGGGGTAGGCGCACGCAGCCGTCGATCCCGGGGTCCCCGAATGGGACTTCCTGCCGGAGGGTAATACCCTCCGGCGGTCGGGGCACCGACCGGGAACCCCCCGAACGGAAACATCTTAGTAGGGGGAGGAAAAGAAACCAAAATGGGATCCCCTGAGTAGGGGCGACCGAAAGGGGGGTAGCCCAAACCAAACCCACCGGCGATGAGTCGGTGGGGATGTGGTGTTGGTGGGCTCCCGGCTGGGCTTCGAGCCCAGGGGGCCGACCTCCGGTAGCCGAAGTGGGCTGGAACGCCCCGCCGTAGAGGGTGATAGCCCCGTAGGCGAAACCGGAGGGGCCCTCGCCGGGAGCCAGAGTACCACGGCTTGGTTTTGCCGTGGGAAGCTGGGGGTCACCGACCTCCAAGGCTAAATACGTCCCGAGACCGATAGCGAACTAAGTACCGTGAGGGAAAGCTGAAAAGTACCCCGGGAGGGGGGTGAAAAGAGCCTGAAACCGGGCGGCTAGTCACGGTGCGGCTCGAAAGGAGTGAAGCCCCCCGAAGGAAACGCGGGCGACCGCGGAGTACGAGGGGGGTGGACCGGGGTCGCACCGTCCGTCTTGAAACACGGGCCGGGGAGTTCACGGCAGTGGCGAGCTTAAGGGGTTCAACCCCGAAGGCGCAGGGAAACCGACAGCCCGCAGCGGGCCTCGTGCCCGCGAGGGGCGGGGTCTGCAAGGGCCCGGAGTCACTGCCGTGAGACCCGAAACCGGGCGATCTAGGCGGGGCCAGGGTGAAGCCGGGGGAAACCCCGGTGGAGGCCCGAAGGGGTGCTGACGTGCAATTCGCTCCCATGAGCCCCGCCTAGGGGCAAAAGACCAATCTAGCCCGGTGATAGCTGGTTCCCGCCGAAGTGTGTCGTAGCACAGCCCCGCCGGAGGCAGGTCACGGGGTAGAGCTACGGATTGGGGGTACCGAGGGCCGGGAGGCCCCGGGCTCCCAGTCCAACTCCGAACCCGTGGCCGCCGTAGATGGCGGGAGTGGGGTTCCCCGGGGTAAGCCCGGGGGCCGAGAGGGGAACAACCCAGACCGGGGTTAAGGCCCCCAAGTGCCGGCTAAGTGCCAAGCGTAAAGGGCGTCCGCGGCCTAAGACAGCGGGGAGGTGGGCCTAACAGCAGCCACCCTCTAAGGAGTGCGTAACAGCTCACCCGCCGAGGCCGCGGGCCCCGAAAATACGTCGGGGCTTAAGCCGGCCGCCGAGACCCCGGGGCACGGCTCCGATGGAGCCGTGATCCGGTAGGCGGGCGTCGGGACGGGGTAGAAGCCGGGCCGTGAGGTCCGGTGGACCCGTTCCGATTGCGGATCCCGGCGGTAGTAACAGCAAAGTGGGGTGAGAATCCCCACGGCCGGAAGGGCCAGGGTTCCTCAGCAACGTTCGTCAGCTGAGGGTTAGCCGGTCCTAAGGCAGGCCGTAGCTCGGTCCTGCCGAAAGGGAAACGGGTTAATATTCCCGTGCCGCGGGGGTAGGTGCGGCAACGCAAGCCCGGACCCCGACGCGTCGGGGTAGGCCGACCGGGACAGCCGTCCCGGCTAACTACCCGAAGGCCGGGGAGAGCCATAATGGCGAGAACCGGCCGAAGGGAGGAATGGCCCCCCGTTAGGGGGGTTCGGCCGAGCCCTGGCGCCCTTGAAAAGGGGTCCGGGAACGATCCCCCGCGCCCGTACCGAGAACCGACACAGGTGCCCCTGGGTGAGGAGCCCAAGGCCTGTGGGGGTTAACCCGGGCCAGGGAACTCGGCAAATTGGCCCCGTAACTTCGGGAGAAGGGGTGCCTGCGGTTCTGCGGCACACCCGTGGAACCGCGGGTCGCAGTGGCCAGGGGGTCCTGACTGTTTAATAAAAACATAGGTCCCCGCTAGCCCGTAAGGGTGAGTACGGGGGCTGAATCCTGGCCACTGGCGGTACGTGAAGCCGGGGTACAACCCGGTGAAGCGCCGCTGAAGGCCGGGGGTAACTCTGACCCTCTTAAGGTAGCCAAATGCCTTGCCGGGTAAGGTGGGTCGGTAGGGGGCAGCACATAAAATTGTGCAAATCCTACTGCACATGGTAATCCTAAGCATGATCGAGCCATATGTTGCTTACTTGCTCGGGGCACTCGCAGACGGAGGTTGCTATAAACTGAGTTACAAACGAAAAAGGAGCGAGTACCGATGTGTGTGGACCCAGAGAGAGCTTGAGTGGCTTGAAAAATCAGTTGTTCCTAGACTGGTTAAACTAAGAGAGAAGCTAGGGATAGAACCTAAAATCAAGGTCTATAAAGGCAGAACGCGGTACGAAGCGAGAATATCGAGCAAGGCACTGTACGAATACATGAAAAACGCATCAAAGGAGCTTGATGAAGCACTAAAGAGATGCTCAACAAGGGTGATTACCTACTGGATTAGGGGGCTATATGACGCAGAAGGTGACAAATCCTGTAAAAGGATAAGGATATGGAGCAGTAACAAAACACTCCTAGAGAAAGTAAGGATGGGACTACGATGCATCGGAATAGATTCGAACGGGCCATACGTTGATGACAAGAGGCATAGTGTGTACGTCCTCGAAATACCTTCGAAACACCGAAGGAAATTCCTCATAATCATCCGCCCCGAGCACCCTAGAATAATCATGCTCACTTAGTCCCCTGCCGCCCGCCCCCGAGAGTTCCGGCGCGCATGAATGGATCAACGAGGGCCCCACTGTCCCGGCCCGGGACCCCGTGAAGCCCACGTGGCCGGTGCACAGGCCGGCAGCCCCCCGTAGGGAGAGAAGACCTCGTGGAGCTTTACCGCAGCCTGGCGTTGGTCCTCGGGCCACGATACGTAGAGTAGGCGGGAGGCGGTGAGCCCGCTCCTCCGGGGGTGGGGGAGCCGCAAGTGAAACACCGCCTATCGTGGCCTGAGGGCCTAACCCCGGGTCAGCCCGGGGGACAGCGTCAGGTGGGCGGTTTGGCTGGGGCGGCACGCCCGCGAAAAGATAACACGGGCGCCCAAAGGTCGGCTCAGGCGGGTCAGAACTCCGCCGTAGAGTGCAAGGGCAAAAGCCGGCCTGACCAGACCCTTGACAGTAAGGGGTCTGGCCGGGAAACCGCGGCCTAGCGAACGCTCGTGCCCCCATCGGTGGGGGCCGGGCATGACAGAAAAGTTACCCCGAGGATAACAGGGTCGTCGCGGGCGAGAGCCCCCATCGACCCCGCGGTTTGCTACATCGATGTCGGCTCTTCCCATCCTGGAGGTGCAGCAGCCTCCAAGGGTGGGGCTGCCCGCCCATTAAAGGGGAGCGTGAGCTGGGTTTAGACCGTCGTGAGACAGGTCGGACTCTACCCACGGGGGGTGTGGGCCGCCTGAGGGGAAGGCGCCCCAAGTACGAAAGGAACGGGGCGTCGCGGCCTCTGGTCGACCGGCTGTCCGGCAGGGCATGCCGGGCAGCTACGCCGTAAGGGGTAACCGCTGAAAGCATCTAAGCGGGAACCCCTCCCCGAAAAGAGGCGGCCGTCCGTCGGGGGAAACCCCGGCGGCGAGGGCTCCCGTAGAAGACGGGGTTGATGGGGCGGGGGTGTATGCCCGCCGCTCCCAATCGCCCGAGGCTGACGCTCGCCCGAGGTGTTGGCTAGTGCGGTGCTGGTAGGGCCTATGCGTGGCGCGATCGATGCCCGTTGCATCGTTCTCGTCCTCGCTTGCTTAACATGCTTAGTTAACCTCATTTTCTTTGAGTAGGTGCTCTAAGCGGGTGTCACGGCTTGGGTGGTCCCGAGTCATTCACGCTTAGGTACGCGTCCACGAAGCTCTTCTTTGGGGAGGGCTCCGTTAAGGGCCTAGCGAAGTATCTTAGCAAGCATTCCTTAGTGGCGGTAGTCACGGGTAGGTCCTCAGCTAAGGTCAGCGGCGCCTTGGACGACGTCGTGGACATCATTAAGGAAGTCGGCGCCAATTACTTCGTGGTTTCGGGTGTGCCTCCCAACCCCTGGGCAAGCAGCGCTGATGACGTAGCTGAGCGTGTGTGGCGTGAGGGCGCTGACGCCGTAGTAGCTATTGGCGGGGGAAGCGTAATAGACACGGCCAAGGTCGCGGCAGCCATAATTGCTGGGGGCGGTAGGGCGGCCGAATACGTCACGTTCAGGAGGCGTGTTAAGTCCACCCTACCACTGTACGCTATCAACTTAACGCATGGGACGGGCTCCGAGGTGGACAGGTACGCGGTACTAACGATCGACGGGACCGGCGAGAAGCGCGGAGCGTCGATCACGTACCCGGTGGTCGGGATTGACGACCCTAAGTACACGGTGACGTTACCGCGTGACCACACGATCTACACGTCCTTAGACGCACTGTATCACACCTACGAAGCAAGCACCGCTAAGAACCTCTCCTCACCCTACGTCACCCTACTCAGCAAGGAAGCTATCGCAAGGATCAAGGAGTGGCTCAACACGGCGGTCACTGACCCCAAGAACAGCGAGGCACGGAGCTGGCTACTCTACGCCTCAATGCTTGCCGGGATAGCGATAGACGCGTCATCCACGCACGTGATCCACGGCGTGGAGCACGCATTAAGCGGCATCAACCCCAAACTACCTCACGGTGCAGGCCTAGCGATAATAGGTCCCGAACTAATCAAACACATCCATAAGGCATGCTCGGCAAAGTCAGCGGAAGTGCTCAGAGCGCTGAACCCCGAGCTAAGACCGATCCCCCACGACGCTACGAAGGCGGCGGAAACCGTGCAGGAATTCCAGAATAGCGTGGGGTTCGACAAGAAGCTCTCGGACTACGGCTTCAGCAGGGACGACATCAGGGAGGCGCTGAACCTAATCTTCGGCCCGCTGAAGTACTTATGGGACAGTGTCACACCCTTCAAGTTAAGCAAGGAGTTGATCAGGGAGGTTCTAGAGGAGAGCCTATGAGTGAGGCGGTACTGGGAACACATCACACCTTAAACTTCCTCTCCCTAGCCTCAGTCCCGCCCCTCAAATACCAGCCAACATCAAACACGTTCTCAGCAACAACATCAACATTCCTCAACCCCTTAACCTCTCGGCAGGAATCAATGACTGATAAACCAACACCGTACACGAACCCATCCTCACTCACGATCCCCACGACCTCACCCTTACTCAGCGGCTCAAAACACTCAAGCACTGACGCCTTCAGCACGTCCTTACCGTAGAGGAATGGCTTAAGCCCGCGCTCACTCACAACCAGAGCCCTCCTAAAGCCGCCCAAGCCCGAGTAAAGGAACGAGAGGAAATCAACTGAAGGCACGAACGTCGGGCAGGACTTCCTAAGCCTGCCAGCATACAGCCCCGCAGCGTAAGGAACCCTACCGGAATCCAGCAAACTCTTAACGAGGTCAGTCACCTCGCCCCTAAGGAGGTACGCCTCCGCGAACTCCCCCCTACAGACAAGCAGTGAGAAACCCTCGAACACCTTAACGGCGTCCTCACCAAACAACCTAGCCACAACACCCTCCATGAATTGGGCGGTGTCCTCAAAGGAGCATCGAATACCGGCACCCATCCTCAACCAACCCTCCTAAGCAAGCACATGAAGAAACCCTCCATCCCGTGAATATGGGGCCAGACCCTAACGCATAACCGCACGTAGTCAGGTAATTCAAGCCCGAAGTACTCCTCAACACCCTCACTCAACCTTAACGGGACATCAACCCTCTCAACCCTCACGTCCTCTCTCCCCTCAACAACCTCAGCGATAACGAACTCGTCCTCCTCGGGAGCTATTGAGCACGTCGAGTAAAGCACTAAACCACCAGGCCTAACGGAGCCCAGTGCGGCGTTAAGCAACTCGACCTGCAACTCATGCATCCTAACTAAATCACGCATACTTGTCTTAACCTTACGTGAAGGGTCGAGCATTATCAAGCCCTCACCACTGCAGGGAGCGTCAAGCAACACCCTATCAAAGTGGGACGGGAAGATATCAGGGACGATACGCCCATCAACCCTGAGAAGCACGGCGTTCCTAACACCCAACCTCTCAACATTACTCCTCAACGCCCGCATCCTAGACCTACTCACGTCACACGCAAGCAGAACACCCTCATTACGCATCAACTGAGCCATATGGGTCGCCTTACCACCGGGAGCGGCGGCCAGATCACAGACGCGTTCCCCAGCAACGGGGGACAGCGTGAGTGGAGGCAGCAACGACGCCCTCCCCCGATAAAGGTAGTACATCCCGATAAGGAACTCATGCGTAGCTCCTAAAGTCGAGACCGTGTTAACGCCCCCGACAACCTCGAAGCAATGCTCAGCCCACTCAATAGGCTTAACCTCAAACCCCAGACGCTCAAGCCTCTCAATAAGAATTCCGCAGTCCTCAACCTTCAACGTATTACACCTAACGGAAGGACTAACGCTTAGCTCGAAGGCCTGAAGAAACCTGCCAACCTCAGCCCACGAACCAAGAATATTCAAGTACCTCTCAACCATGTAGGGCCTATAACCCCATCTACTCGCAACTGCCTTAGCCCTCCTACCCGGCCTAACCCTACTCAACACCCACTCAAGGGGGTCAGAAACATCACTGAATCTCGGTAAGTCACCCACCTCAAACTTACATTACCTCACCCACCATAAATCATTGGGGGTGAGGATATGGGTAGTGAGCAAGGGAAGGAGATAGTGAGGGCCCACCTAAGGATATATGGCCTAGTTCAAGGCGTGTTCTTCAGGTCCACCATGAGGTCAGTGGCGTACAGGCTAGGCGTTACGGGCTGGGTGAGGAACCTACCCGACGGGAGCGTCGAGGCCGTAGTTGAAGGGCCTAAGGAGGCAGTCGAGGAAATCATAAGGTGGGCCCACAGAGGCCCGCCAGCAGCCCGCGTGGAGAGGGTTGAGGTGAAGTGGGAGCCGTATAAGGGCGAGTTCAAAGGATTCAAGATAAAGTACGCGTGGTGGTGAGGCACGAACGAGGGTAAGCAAGGCAAAGTAGGGAACATGGAGTACGAAGTCAAGATACCTGTCGATGACCTAAGTAAGGTGGAGGACGCCTTAAGGAAAGCAGGCGCGAAGCTAGAAGCCCACCTAAAGGAAACGGACTACTACGTAGACCTAAGGCAATGCAACGGAGTACCTAAGGACTCAGCCCTCAGGGTAAGGAAGACCGTGAACCTAATGACCGGAGAGACTAAAGGTAAGATCACCTGCAAGACTACGCCTCCGGGAACGCTGGGCGGAGTGAAGGTAAGGGAGGAGATAGAGAGTGGGGTAAGTGATCCCGACGCTGTTGTCAAGGCGTTCATGAAGTTAGGGTTCCTAGTGATCAGGGTGAGCAAGAAAAGGAAAGTATACGCGGGTGTGGAGGGCGCAACGGTAACGCTGGATAATGTCGAGGGGCTAGGGAACTTTGTTGAGGTGGAGGTAATGAACCCGGAGGGGCCGGAAGACTACGTTAAAAGGCTCAACCGCATAGTTAATTTACTGGGCCTCCAGGGGAGGCCCACCATAACCAAGCCCTACATACAATTACTTCGCGAGAGGTTAGGGAAATGAGGCCATTAATAGCCCTCCTAACGGATTTCGGCTTAAGCGACCCATACGTCGGCATGATGAAGGCAGTAATAAAGACGATAAACCCGGAAGCAGACATCATCGACATCACGCATGAGGTGCCGAAGTACAACATAAAGCTGGGAGCCCACATCCTCAAAGTGGCGTCCAAGTATGTGCCTCCAGGGGCAATCATAGTTGGTGTAGTGGACCCCGGTGTAGGCAGTGAACGCAGGTCCGTGATAGTGGTCAGTAAGGAACATGTCTACGTAGGGCCGGATAATGGGCTACTCGTACCCGCAGCAACGGAGGAAGGCCTTATCGAAGCATACGTCATTAAGGATAAGGTCGCCGGTCTCCCTGATCCTTCGCCCACGTTCCACGGACGCGACATATTTGCGCCGACGGCAGCATGGATCTCTAAGGGCGTAAGGCCCGAGTCCCTAGGCACGCGCGTAGACCCCAGCCAGTTGGTGAGGGTGGACACGCTACCTAAACCAGTCGCCAGTAAAGGCAATATAGCTGGCGTTGAGGTAGTACACATAGATGGCTTCGGAAACATCATCACGTCAGCAACACTCAAGCAGATAATGGATGTCCTCTCACTAACCTACGGCTCCCGGGTCGACGTGAGCGCCGATGGTGTTAAATGGTACACGGCAGAAATAGTTAAGTCATTCTCCCACGTCAACAGGGGTTCCTTCGCGGTGTATCAAGGATCCTACGAGTTGGCTGAGGTAGCAGTATTCATGGGTTCAGCTGCTGAGGTACTGAGGCCAGCTGGCCGCATACTCTTCAGGAACCCAGCCCTAAGTAACACTGAAAACAATAATACTTCCACGTAACCAAGCAGGAGGTGGTCGATACTGGTCTGGAGTGATGTAAGGAGAGCTCTCTACCCAGGGAGGTTCCAGCCAGTACACTGGGGACACGTCAAGGTAATGCGGTGGGTACTCGAGAAGGTAGATGAGCTCATAGTCGGCATAGGGACAGCTCAGGAGTCACACACTATTGTTAACCCATTCACGTCAGGCGAGCGCGTTATAATGATTCGTGAGGCGCTGAAAGATGTTGGCGTAGATGTGAGTAGGGTGCACATAATTCCAATACCGGACATACTCATGAACTCCGTGTGGCCCTACTACGTGCAGATGTACGTCCCGAAGTTCCAGTACGGCGTTGCGAGAAACCCCTTAGTCCTGAGACTCTTCAAGGATGCGGGAATAGAGGTGCTCATACCCCCGCCCTACGACAGAGGTAAGTACTCATCAACGAAGATCAGGAAGCTAATGCTCGTGGGTAGTGACGCATGGCGCGAGCTAGTCCCGCCCTCAGTAGCGAAATTCATTGATGAGATTGATGGGGTTGGGAGGTTAAGGGAAGTAACAGGGGTTGACGAGTGAAGGTAGTGGACGGCTCCTACGGTGAGGGCGGGGGCCAGATACTAAGAACAACAGTAGCGATATCCTGCATAACTGGCGAACCCGTCAAGATAGTCAACATTAGGGCTAAACGTCCACAACCAGGCCTCAAAAAACAGCACATGACCGCAATTAAGGCAGCAGCAACCCTATGTAGCGCCGACGTAGAGGGGCTTGAACTAGGCTCACGCACACTAACCTTCAAGCCCGGAAACATCAAGGGCGGTAGCTACAGGTTCGACATAGGCACCGCGGGCTCAATAACCCTAGTACTCCAAACAATAGTCCCGATAATGGCTTACTCCCCGGAACCCGTGAAGGTAACGATAACCGGCGGGACAGACGTTCCTTGGTCACCACCTATAGACTACTTCAGGAACGTCATAACATGGCACCTCAGGACCATGGGATACGAACTAAGCACGGAGTTACTTAGGAGAGGTCATTACCCGCGAGGAGGCGGCATGGTAAGGGTTCACGTCCCCAAACCTCCCCGCTCACTAACCCCCATTAATAGAGTGAAGAGGGATGAGGTAAGGGTCATTAAAGGCATATCACACTGCGTTAGGCTACCCAAACACGTTGCGGAAAGACAGGCGAAGTCAGCTAAGGCAACTCTAATTCAGGGCGGTGTGAAAGCACCCGTAGAGATCCTGTTGGAGTACTATGAACCGCGCCGCGATCCCCACCTAGGGCCGGGGTCAGGGATCGTGCTCTGGGCAGAAGCAGGTAACACGGTGATCGGTGCGGACGCCCTCGGCGCTAAGGGCAAGCGAGCGGAGGTTGTTGGTTCCGAAGCAGCTCAGAAGCTACTCAAGGAACTGGCGATGGGGGCGGCGCTAGATAAGCACATGTCCGACAATATCCTACTCTACGCGGCATTAGCGGAGGGGGAGAGTAGGATCGGGGGATCCGAACTAACAATGCATGCACACACGGTGATCTGGCTCATAAAGCAACTCCTCGGCGTTAACGTAGAGTTAAGCGGTGGCTTAAGTAAGCCCTTCACAGCCGTGATCAAGGGCGCGGGCATCAAGGCTTGAACTACGCATACTTAAACTTACCTAAACTTAAAAACGCAGTCCCCATAATGTTGAGGGTGTGGTGAATGCCCTTCAACGACGGAGACATAGTGTTAGTGGAGTACTCACTCTTCGTTAAGGAAACGAACGAGTTAGTCGACACGACCAACGAGAGTGTAGCTAAGCTACACGGCAAGTACTCGGAAGAGGAGGTGTATGAGCCCGAGGTAGTGGTGGTGGGTGAAGGCCGCTTTATTCCAGGTGTCGAGGAAGCGATAAGGAACGCTGAAGTAGGAAAAGAATATGAGGTCGAGATCCCGCCCGAGAAAGGTTACGGCGAGAGGGACCCAAGCAAAGTTAAGGTATTCTCAAGGAGGATATTTGTAAAAAACAACATAATTCCTGAAATAGGGAAGGAAGTGAAGATCAACAACATGACGGGCAGGATAATTACTGTTGGTGGCGGCAGGGTAACGGTCGACTTCAACCACCCGCTAGCAGGCAAAACCCTTCTGTTTAAGTTCAAGGTGCTTAAGAAAATCGAGGACCTGATAGAGAAGGTGAAGTACCTAATTAAGAGAAGAGCTAAGAGGGTACAGCTAGATGAAATCAAGGTGGAGCACGACCTGCAGGAAGGTAAGGTAACAGTAGAGTTGCCTAGGGAGATGAGGTTAGCCGACGGTGTGCAGCTACTGAAGTTCCTGACCGCGAGAGACATCACTAAGTGGGTGCCGGAGATCAAGGTGGTTGTCTTCGTTGAGAAGTACAGCAAAGAAGACTTCGGAGGTGGTGCAAACAGTGAGCAAGGAGAACAAGAAAAGACAGCCTGAGGTAAACATAGGTGTCGTTGGCCACGTAGACCACGGCAAGACAACCCTCGTCCAAGCACTGACTGGCATATGGACAGCTAAGCACTCGGAAGAACTAAAACGAGCGATGACCATAAAACTTGGCTACGCTGACGGCGACATATACGAGTGTACTAACCTACCAGCCCCTGACAGATTCTGCACCGAACCAAAAGGCCCTGACTGCGTGTATAGGCGAAGCGTCTCCTACGTAGATGCTCCCGGCCACGAGGTACTAATGGCGACAATGTTATCTGGCGCAGCATTAATGGACGGAGCCATACTGGTCGTCGCCGCAAACGAGCCATGCCCACAGCCCCAGACTAGGGAGCACTTCGCGGCGCTAGAGATCATAGGTGTCAAGAATTTAGTAGTGGTTCAGAATAAAGTCGATGTCGTAAGCAAGGAGGAGGCCCTCAAACATTATGAGCAAATAAGGAAGTTCCTTAAAGGGACGTGGGCAGAGAACGCCCCCGTAGTACCTGTGAGCGCCCTCCATAAGGTGAACATTGATGCCTTGTTAATGGCTATAGAGAAACATATACCCACACCTGTGAGAGACCTTCACTCCCCGCCGCTAATGTTCATAGTTAGGTCATTCGAGGTCAACAGGCCTGGCACACCACCCGAAAAGCTCGTCGGCGGCGTAGTGGGAGGATCACTACTTCAAGGAGTACTAAGGGTAGGGGACGAGATAGAAATAAAGCCTGGAGCAAGATTCAGGAAAGGCGTGAGGGAGGAGTACGTCCCGCTAACGTCGGAGGTAGTGAGCATACGCTTCGGAAATAGGGAGTACGACGAGGCGAAGCCTGGCGGACTAGTCGCGATAGGAACAAGGCTTGATCCCTCACTAACCCGTGCAGACCGTCTAGTCGGTAACGTGCTAGGGAAGGTCGGTACTGTGCCGGACCCGGTAACACAGATCACGGTGGAATACTCATTGATGGAAAGAGTGCTCGGCACTAGGGAGCTGCTTAAGGTTCAGCCATTAAGAGTGGGTGAGAGGATAATGATCACAGCTGGCGCGGCAGTAACGCTAGCACTAGTCACTAAGCTTAGTAAAGACAGGATGGAGCTAACGCTTAGGAGACCTACGGTCGTTTGGGATGGAATGAGGGTAGCCATAAGCAGACAAGTACTGGGTAGGTGGAGGCTCGTAGGCTGGGGCAAGGTAGCAGGGTAGGCAGGGAAGTTGAAGGGAAAGAGAAAGATACTACTGGACACGTCCGCATTACTACTTTTCTTCGAAGGCGTCGATGTCCTTGATAAACTATGGCACGCGTTGCAGGAACCCATGGAATTCTACACACTTGACACCGTAATTGAGGAGTTAAGGGAGCTAGCTAAGTCCCCTGGAAGCAGGCGTGGGCGTGCCGCCCGAACCGTGCTGACCTACGTTATCAGTAAACTCAAGGTCATCGAAACACACGGTAAGTACCAAACGGCTGACGACGCCATAGTGGAGTTCACTAAGAAACACCCGGAATTTATCGTCGTAACGCTCGACGAAGAACTCAGATCCAGGCTCAAGGAACTCAACGCCAAGGTACTTACGTGGTGGGCAAGCCGGAAAAGGTTTTCTAAGGGTTGAGAGGAAAGAAAAATAAGACTTAATAAATCTCTCATAACTCTCGTAGTCAGGTGTGGACGGTGTTCAGGATTATCTCAATAGAGGACATAATTAGGGTGCCTCCCGACAGGTTTGGCGAGAACCTAACAATCATAGCTTACGACCAGTTAAGAAACAGGTATATAGGTAGAGTGGATCCCTCGCTTGGTTTCGTAATAGAGGTATGGCGGGTTAACGTTAACCCGGAAGGTATGATAGTGCCTGGAGATGGCGCCACCTACCATAAGGTTGAGGCACAGCTACTGACGTACTACCCGCTGAGACATGAGGTGGTGGAGGGCGTCGTAGTGGACGTCAAGAAGATAGGAGTATTCGTGAACATAGGCCCTATAGACGCGTTCGTACACATATCACAAATAGCTGACGACAGGATGATTTATGACGAACTAAACGGCGTTATGCGCGGAGAGGAAACGAAGTTAGTTCTTAAACGCGGAGACATAGTACGCGGAAAAATAGTTAACGTCAGCATGGCCCCGCCCGCCCATATTAGGGTCGGCATGACTATGAAGCAACCCACGCTAGGAAAGATAAAGGAGGGCCCAAGATATGCCGGTTAGAAGGAAACACACAAAGCCATTCAAAGCATGCACGAAGTGCAAGTATCTAGTACCACACGACGTGGAGCGTTGCCCCGTGTGCGGGAGTGAGTCCTTCACCGAGAACTGGTCAGGAATGATAGTCGTTGTTGATGTTGAGAACTCCGAAGTAGCAAAAATACTCGGCATAAAACACCCTGGACGGTACGCGATAAAGATAGGGATCTAATCTCGATTAATAGATGAAACAATATAAGGGTTCCTCTTAAGCATAGGAGGAGGTGTTGAGTATGAGTGAGGGCGCGTTAAGAACAGTTACGTTACCTGACGGTTCACTCCTGCAAGTCATTAGGGAGAAGGAAAACAAAGTCGTCGGGAGGATAGAGGTTTACTGCGTAGTCACACACGTCGAGAAGGGAACACCGTCTAGGAAAGATATGCGTGTAGCATTGGCTAAGCTTTATGGGAGGAGCGAGGACCTAGTAGTGATAAAGTACATAAGGAGCGAGTACGGCATAGGGAGATCCAAGGTACGTGCGAACATTTACAATGACTTGGAGAGGCTGAAGGCGTTCGAGCCCGAGTACCTACTTAAGCGGGGTGCTTAAGCAATGGCTGAAAGGCACAAGCTCTACGAGTATGACTACAGTACGGGGAAGATCAGGCTGAAGAATAAGGTGTGCCCCAAGTGCGGGCGTGTGATGGCATTCCATAAGCATCCTGTGCCTAGGTGGCACTGCGGTTACTGCGGCTACGTTGAGTACATAAGGAAGAGCGGCTAGGGTCAATAAATGATAATTCTAGGCATTGAATCAACGGCTCACACATTCGGTGCGGGCATAGTCAAGGACGAGCCTGAGTACATATTAGCTGACGTTAGAGCTAAGTACGTGCCGGAGAAAGGCGGCATACATCCCCGGGAAGCGTCTCTGTATTTCATGCGTGAGGCCCCAAGGGTAGTTACGGAAGCCATGCAAATCGCTGGACTCAGCATAAACGACGTTGACGGTATTGCGGTGGCGCTAGGGCCTGGAATGGGTCCTTGCTTAAGGGTTGGAGCCACTGTTGCTAGGGCATTATCAGTGTATTTTAACAAACCACTAATACCAGTTAACCACGCAGTAGCGCATATTGAGATAGGTAAGCTAATAACGGGAGCGAAAGACCCCCTAATAGTTTACCTATCCGGAGGGAACACGATTATAGCGGCATTCGTTGCCGGGCGCTACAGGATCTTCGGGGAAACCCTCGATATGCCGCTCGGTAACTTCATGGACACGTTCGTCAGGGAAGTAGGCTTAGCTCCACCGTACGTTGTTAAGGGCGTACATCAACTTGATAGATGCGCTGAGGAAAGCAAGGAGAAAAAAATACTGAACCTGCCGTACGTTGTTAAGGGTCAAGACGTGTCGTTCTCAGGCCTACTAACCGCTGCATTAAGGCTGGTTAGGTCAGGGAAGGCAAAGCTCGAGGATGTATGCTATACTGTCCGTGAGATAGCGTACTCAGCGATCATAGAGGTTAGCGAGCGCGGGTTAGCGCATACCGGAAAGAAGGAGGTGCTTCTGGTGGGTGGGGTGGCGGCTAGCGGCGTGTTGCGCTCTAAGTTCGAGGCCATGGCGGCGTCAAGAGGGATTGACGTCAAGGTAGTGCCCCCTAAGTATGCAGGGGATAATGGTGTCATGATAGCATGGACAGGCTTACTGGCATTCAAGCACGGGATAACCGTGGAGCCCGAACGTGCGTATGTTAGGCAGAGGTGGAAGCTTGACCAAGTTGACGTGCCGTGGGGGGACCCCTAAGGTAATTGCGTTAGGTGCTGAAGCCGTGCTAATTAAGCATACGTTCCTCGGGATGCCCGCAGTCTATAAGGTTAGGTTACCGAAGCCCTACAGAGATCCTAAGCTAGACCTAAGGCTAAGGTCCGAGAGAACCGCTACTGAAGCTAAGATAATACATGACTTAAGACTAGCGGGCTTACCGGTTCCAGCCCTCTATTACGTCTCCTTGAGTGAAGGTCTGATAGTTATGGAGTACGTGGAAGGGGATTTGCTGCGCGACCTCATAAAGCGGCGGATAAATGAGTATGCGGACCTAGTACGGGAGCTCGGCAAAGTGATCGCATTAATGCATAAGTTAGGAGTGGTTCATGGAGACATAACAACCTCTAATGTCGTTGTCAGGGAAGGCAAGCCTTATGTGATAGATTTTGGATTGGCTAAGTACAGCAGTGGATTAGAGGACATCGGTGTGGATGTGCATCTCTTTATACGTGCTGTCGAGAGCACACACTATGACGTGATGGAGGAGGTAATTACAGCATTCTTTAGGGGTTACGCAAGCATTGCAGGTGAAGAGAGAGTCAAGGAAATAAAAGAGAAGGTGAGGGAAATAAGGTTAAGGGGCAGGTATGTTGAGGAAAGAAGGCAGAAACGAAGTAAGTGAATCCACGAGCCAGCCAGTAATTCATGTACTTACGCAGAATGAGGGCAAGTTTCGAGAATTCCTTGAACTCAGTAAAGAGCATGGAGTGGTACTGAAGCAACTCCCCTCACCTAAGGTTGAGGTGCAGCTTAGAAGCTTAGAAGATATAGCGGTGTATGCCGCATCAGTCGCATTAGTAGAGTGGGGAGTTCCGCTATTCGTGGAGGACGCCGGACTCTTCATTGAGGCGCTAAAAGGTTTTCCTGGCCCTTACAGTAGCTATGTGTATAAGACCCTAGGCGTTGACGGGATACTAAAGTTAATGAAGGATGTGAAGAACAGGAAGGCTTACTTTAAGTCCGTGATAGCATTGGCAATCCCCGGGGAGGGTGTTAGGATCTTCACAGGAATTGTGAGGGGAAGCATAGCGTTAGAAGCCCAGGGTACTGGTGGTTTCGGGTTTGACCCTATTTTCATTGCCGAAGGAATGAATAAGACGTTCGCTGAGCTAAGCATTAGTGAGAAGAACAGACTCTCACATAGAGGTAAGGCCTTCACATCCATGGTTATGTGGATGCGAACAGCTTTTAAAAGCCGGATTTCCTAAGGTGTAGGGGAGAGAGCGTCATGAATAGAGGCAAGGAGAAAGGTCAGTCACACTCAACGAGGCCGCCCTCAACGGTGGCACCCAAATGGATACAGTACACTCCTGAGGAGATAGAGCTAATAATTGTTGAGCTAGCCAAGAAAGGATACCCACCATCAATGATAGGCATAATACTGAGGGATCAGTACGGTGTTCCCTTAGTGAAGTCGGTACTGGGTGTGAAGCTTCAGAAGGTTCTCCAGAAGTATGGTATAAAGCTGGCGATACCGGAGGATCTCTACAACCTAATGAAGAGGGCAGTTAACCTGCGTCGCCACCTAGAAGAGCACCCCAAGGATACGCACTCACAGAGAGGCTTAATCGAGATCGAGTCAAAGATCCATAGACTCGTTAAGTACTATAAGAGGAAGGGTATCTTACCGCCTGACTGGAAGTACAGGCCTGACCAAGCAAAGATACTGGTTTCCCGTCCCTTGGTAATAGTCCCTGAGGAAGTTACAGAGTAAAGCTAACCTAATCCTTACCCTACGTAGTTACGTAGTTACAGACTTTAGTTTATTGGAGGGAATAAGCTTCCGAGGAGTTATTAAACCATAAACCCCTATTTGACGGGGACGATTTTAGTGCCATTTACGTTCGAAGGAGTCAACGTAGAGGAGGTCTTTAGAAGGACGGTGTCGAAGGCTAAGACCGACAAACGTGCAGTAAGGATAGTTATGGCACATGATCCTGAAGCAGCAGTTACTGCAGGGCTAATTGCTAAGGTGCTTAGAGCAAGTGACCTAGAGTTTGAGTTTCTCACGGACTTATTTAAGCCTGTTCTCGATGATGCACAGGTCATTGGAATTAATATGCCGGCAAACATCTTCGAAGGCAGCATACTTTTTCAGTCATCAACATCCACGGTGTTCACTAGGGTGGGGTTTAACTACGTCTTCAAGTACGCTTCACTAGCTTTAGGTGTGCTTGACCTCGTCAGCGAGTTCGAACTAATAACAACGGACTTCAAGCTAACCTTAGCTGCTGCGGTGCTAGCAAAACACACGCCCCGCTTAGAGGGAGGAGGATTAAATAGTAAGGAAAGGGAGCTAATGAACAGGTTAAAAGACGAGGGATTAATAGACGTAGTTGAGGCCCCACCGATAATGGGTTGGAGTAGTGTGGGGCCTGAAAGAGCTGTTAAGACCAGTATTGACGTGTTGGTGCCGTCATTATTTCTCAAGAAGGAGGCCAAAGAGATTAAGCCCGAGAACATCGCGTCTGAACTCGGCATTAAGCCCGAGGAATTTAAGGATAAGGAATACATTGTGAAAACACAGTGGATTGCTAAGGACTTGATGTTCGCAGCATATGCGCTGGACTGGATGTGCGATGTTGCGGGTTCGGAGTCCATAGCATTGTCCATGCTTAATCAATCTTACATTAGGTGGGGTGCTGTAGGACTGCTCTCAAGCTTCCCTGACCTTAGGAAAATCATCGGTAGGCTACCTGAGTACAGAAGAACGAGGCTTGGTAGCAGAACCTACGTAATTGTCGATGACGTTAATCCACGGAGGTTTTCAGTGGTGGTGGCATGGAAGGCGTTAAGGAGTTCAAAGCTGATCAGAGATCCGAATGAGGTGCTGGTGCTTGAACACGGTAATGAGTACTATGTGTCTGCACGGACTATTCCGCAGGTAGCGAGGATTAAGCTAGCTGAACGTGGAGTAGTGGCAATTGGTGGTTACTACGTGGTTAAGGACTTGAAGGAGATTCAGTCAAGCATGTGAGGGTGGGCACAGTGGGTTACGCAGTGCTACGTATACTGATGCCTAGACGTGAGGCCGAAGCCGTCTACGAGGCTATGAAGCCTGATGATGAGTGCCCTCCTAAGGGGTTCGAGATAAGATCGCAAGTAACTAGGGACTCACTATTGTACGAGATTCAGTTTAAGTATAGTAATCCCTCGACACTACTAACGTTACTCTCGATATTTGACGAGGTCTCAAGGATTGCGGAAATGATCCATGACATGATCGCGCGCTTGAATAAATAATGAATTCTTATAAACCCCGCACACACATCTTGTGTAGGTTCGGGCGTCATGTCGAGAGTAGCGATAAAGGATAAGTGGAAGCTCAAGAAGTGGTACCGCGTCCTTGCGCCACCCCTATTTGAGAGTGTGCAGATAGGTACCACTCCCGCTGACAGGGACTGGAAGTTACTTGGTAGGGTCTTCGAAGTCACGCTATTTGACCTTACAGGAGACTTCAGCAAGCACCACGTTCATTTATACTTTCAGGTGTACGACGTTAAGGACGACGTCGCGTATACTAGGTTCAAGGGGCATGAGCTGGCTAGGGACTACATGAAGTCAATAATCAGGAGGAAGTCCAGCAAGGTCGCGGCAATAGTGGACGTCCAGACTAAGGACGGTTACGTCCTTAGGGTGCAGGGCGTCGCCTTAACCGCCTACAGGTGCAAGACCAGTCAAAAGAAGGCGATACGTAAGGAGATAGTCAGGATCTTAAAAGAGAGAGCGGCTGAGATGACGCTTGACGAGTATGTAAAGGCAATGATATTCGGTCAGCTTGCTAATGAAATATTTGAGGCAGGGAAGAAGATATATCCGTTGCGTAAGACCGAGATCTACAAGTCGAAGCTTCTCTACATGCCCACACCAGAGGGACTCAAGAAGGCAGTCATTGTAGTAACGCCGCCACACTAAGAATTAACCTGTGTTACTCACAAGCTTTTTCCTTAGTCTCACCCTGATCCTCGGTGGTTAGCTTAATAGACACTAACGTAGATTTACTTCTCGGTACGTTCAATGCCTGACGCTGTGATACTAGCGGCTGGTTACGGGAAAGGGCTTGAACCAATAACGCATACTAGGCATAAGGTTCTTGTGCCGGTACTAAATAAAACACTTTTCGAGCATAACGTTAAGTCCCTCGTTAAAGCGGGTATTGGATCGATAGTGATCGTTGTGAATTACCTTAAGGAACAGATAATTGAGGAGGCATCTAGGCTCGCTAAAGTGTATGATGCTGAATTAAAGGTTGTAGATCAAGGCGAGCCTTTAGGGACCGGGCACGCGCTGCTGAAGGCACTCTCGAGCATATCAACCGAGGACTTCATAGTGCTTTATGGCGACGTCTACGTAGAGCCTGAGGATGTGGCTAAGGTCGTAAGCGTAGGAAAACCAACTATTGCAGGTTACAGTGTGAAGGATCCCAAACGTTACGGAGTACTAATAACTGATGGTGGTGTCCTCAAGGAAATAATTGAGAAGCCCGAAACCCCTCCCAGCAACCTAGTCAACGCCGGCCTCTACTACCTAGACAGAAGGATCGAGAAGTGCCTTGAGAACCTCTCGTTAAGTCCGCGAGGCGAGTATGAGTTAACGGATGCTATTAACTCGTATTGTTCCGAAGTAAGTGTTCAGGTCATGGAGCTCTCATACTGGCTCGACATCGGGAGACCATGGAAGCTTCTTGACCTCTCAAAACACTTACTTCGACGCATAGAGGGTCAAACAATCTTAGGGCATGTTGAGGAGGGAGTCAGGATCCGTGGACCCGTGGTGATTGAAGAAGGTGCTGAGGTACTCTCAGGGACGTACATTTGGGGGCCGGCCTACATAGGTAGGGAAGCAGTAATTGGACCGAACGCTTTCATAAGACCATACTCGGTCGTGTTGCGTGGTGCTCGGGTGGGCTTCAACGTTGAGGTTAAGGCAAGCATAGTGATGGAGAATGTACATGCCGCGCATCAAGCATACATAGGGGATTCCGTGGTCTGTGAACACTCAAACTTAGGTGCAGGGACAATACTCGCTAACCTCCGCTTCGATGACGGTAATGTTAAGTATAAGGTGAAGGGTGTTGTGGAAGACACTGGCAGAAGGAAGTTAGGGGCGATAATAGGTGGCTACGTCAAGACAGGCGTGAACGTGTCAACCGTGCCTGGAGTTAAGATAGGGGCTTACTCCTGGATAAACCCTGGAGTTACGGTCTACAAGGACGTTCCTCCATGCACTCACGTGGTATCTGAGAGCGAGAGTAGGCCCGTGAAAGGAGGGTGCTGTGTAGATCTCAGCGTCTGGAGGCCCTAGCCGAAACCACCTTAACGACGTCGCCGTCGCTCAGTACGTATGAGCCTCCAACCCTCTTATTCTCTTTTGCTAGTATAGCATAGAGGAAGCCTCTACCCAGGTCTGTGTGTATTAAGTACGCGAGTTCCTGAGCCGTTGTCCCTTTCCTAACTAAGTACGCGTCCGGTAACACGTTCCCGTACCCGTCTGTGTACTTGTGCGGGTCCTCGACCGGGTAGACAACGATCATCTGCAGAACCTCGAAGATAGCTTTGTTTATGGCTTGCTGAACCCCCGTACCGCCGTACTTATGCATGAAGGCTCGTATGATTTCGAGGGCCTTTAACTGCTTCGGGTTCAACTTCGACTCGTCAATGATTTTGAAGTCAGGGTCGCCGGGAAGGTACTTTATTAGCCCGGCTTTCTCGGCTTTCCTGAGCGCTAGTTCGAAGACAGCACTCGTAGGCACGATTACCCTGCCCTTAAGCTCCTTCAACGCTCGCTTGAAATTATCCTCAGCTTCCGGGATGTCCATCTTATTAGCTATGACCACGATTGGCTTAGCTACCTCCCTCAACCTCGTCATGAATGACCTTAACTCGTCCTCACTCCACGTGCTCGGCTTCTTACTTTCGAGGCCAACATCGCGTAGGGCTAGGGCTACGTGCTCGCGTCGGATGGAGAGCCCAGACACTCTCTTAGCTATGGAGTCAATTACCTGGTCAAGCGGGAGATTATCTAATCCTCTAGCGAATCTCTCCCAGTTTCTCCTGATTATGTTGAAGAACCACTCGTTAATCTCGAACTCAATGTTCCTTATATCCTCTAACGGGTCATGAGTACCCGGCCTCACCGGATTACCCTCTCCATCGGTCGACCCAGCCATGTCGACTACGTGTAGCAGTACGTCGGCTTGCCTGAGGTCGTCCATGAACTTATTCCCAAGTCCCCTACCCTTATGCGCGTCCCTAACAAGGCCAGCGACATCCATCAACTTAACCGGGATGAACCTCTCACCTCTCACACATAGCGAGTTGCGGGGGTTGCAGCCGGGGAGACCTAGGTCAACATGAACGCATCTCCTTCTAACGTACCCTACACCTATGTTCGGCTCTATTGTTACGAAAGGTCTGTTCTCTATTCTGGCGGGAACCATTGTTGCCGCTTCGAAGAACGTTGACTTACCTACGTTCGTTTTACCCACGACACCAACTAACGGCGGTGACGGCGGCACCTCGTAAACCCATTACCTCCTTGTGGTCGTTACTTAAATAGTGGTTGTGTTAACGTGTTGGGGGAGGAAATAACTTATAACCTCCATACTTAAAGAGTGTAGCAGGCTAGGAAGGTGTCGGTCATGGCGAAGTCCGCGTACCACTACATCGCGGAGCTCTGGAAGAGGCCCTACGAGGGCGAAATGCTCCAGATAATGAGAGCTAGGTTCATAAAGTGGAGAAGGCAACCCGCAATAGTTCGCGTTGAGCACCCCACAAGGCTTGACAGGGCTAGGGCAATAGGTTACAGGGCAAAGCAGGGATTCGTGGTTGTTAGGGTTCGCGTGAGGAAGGGCGGTATGAGGAAGCAGAGACCGCGCTCAGGCAGAAGGCCGAAGCGCATGGGTGTTTACGGCTTCGCTCCTGCTAAGTCAATACAGCTAATAGCTGAGGAGAGAGCTGCTAGGAAGTACCCTAACCTCGAGGTGCTGGGCTCATATTACGTAGGGGAGGACGGTCTCTATAAGTACTACGAGGTAATACTAGTTGACCCAGCTCACCCAGCGATAAAGGCAGACAAGGACATCAACTGGATAACGCAGCCGTCGCAGAAGGGACGTGTCTTCAGAGGTAAGACAGCTGCCGGCAGGAGGATGAGGGGCTTACTGAAGAGTAGAGGGCTAAGAGGAACTCACAAATGGAAGTGGAAGAAGAAGGCTAAGGAGAGGAAGCTGAAGAAGAGGCACGAGGCATCAAGAGGCGCCAGGTTAATAGTTCCTGAGGACCTAGCGAAGGAGTTAGGTATTGAGAAGTAAGGATAGACTAAGGATGAAGGCATCACCTAATGTCAAGGTAAGCAGGTTATCATTAAGTGTTTTCTATCACTCCACGGAAAACCCTGCTAAAGTTAGGAAGGCTATTTTGAACCTAATTCCCCCCGAACTCCGGGAAAAGGTAAGTATGAATGAGGTAGTGACTCAAGGGCATTACGGCAATGAAATAGGGATAATTACGGTCACGCTGAAAGGAAGGAACGCCTTCAAAACACTGAAATTCATAATCTGCTCCATGGAGCGAGTGGACAGAAACATACTAGTGGCTACCGTAAGCAACCGCGCTGGTCATAGACCATCCCACCTCTACTTCAGAGTCAGCAAACAGGAAGCCTACTTAGGTAAGGTCGAGCTAATGGATGGTGACGACGTGATTAAAGTCTCCGTAACAGTGAATGGTGTGAGGTCAGTGGACCAGCTAAAGCAGTTCCTTGAGGTGTTAACTAGTGAGTGTACTAACTCTCGTTGACGTGGCCTTCATGGGAGACGGCTCCAGCCCTGAGGAGATAGCTAAGACGGCACGGCTCATGGGCTTCAGAACTGTCGCTGTTGATGGATTGAGAGACTATCTAAGAGTTAACGGGGTTTCCTTAATTCCAAGGCACACCTTCACCGATCCGAACAAGAGTATGTTGCCTAAGGGTAACGTACTTCGTGTCTTCAGGTGCGTGAGTCCCGAGGCGTTTAAGCTCACTAACAGAGTGATGACGTACGCACATGCCGTGGAGCTAGGCGGTAAAATGCTTGGTAAGCTCGGCAGAAAGAACGCCAAGAAATTAGCTAATACAGCAATCCCAGTAATAATCAGGGCTAGTGAGGTGTACGACGCACTGGTTCGTGGGAGGAGCTTATCCGGCCTAGCAACGCTACTTAAACTCTATGAAGCTGGAAGGATAATACTGAGTATGGGTTCAGGCGCTAAGGTGTTTAAGGAGGTAAGGCACGGAATAACATTAATCGCCCTTCTCATGACCTTAGGTTTAAGTGAGGCTAAGGCGTTAGCAGCTCTCACGACGAACCCCAAAACACTGATGGAGCGTGCAGGGTATGTCATCAAGTGAAGGGCAATTAGCAATTATCCTGGCATCCGTATCATTGGCACTCTCAGTTGTTTCTCTCATCATAGTTACTTTTCTCTA
>JAMOOZ010000001.1 GCA_027064885.1 Desulfurococcales archaeon | reverse complement strand
CGCATTTTAATCATCGATAGACCTAGGCGAGCAGGGCTACTGATGCAACTACCTTGCAACATTAGTTGCGCTGGCAAAGACTATGGACTATGCTTGCCTTCTGTTTTCCTCTATGTTGATGCGCCATTAACGCTGTTGACATGTAAGCTAAGGTCTTAGTAGTTACATAAATAAAAGTTGCTATGGTAACATGCATGGAGTGATTTTACTTGGCAAACCATTATGAATGTGCCTCATTATTAAATGGTTACGGCATTGAGTTACTGTGGTTCGACAGCATGGGGGCAAAGAGCTCCTCCATAGCTATCAACACTTCCGAAGGCTTACTCGTGATAGATCCTGGCGCCGCCGCCATGCAGCCCAGCTACCCCCTCGACGATTCAAGGAAGGTTGCCCTCAGGATGGAGGCTGTGAGGAGGATCGAGGAGTACGTTGCTAGGGCGTCTGTAGTGATAATCACCCACTATCACTACGATCACCACTTACGTGTGGGTGACCCTCACCTACGGCTGTCCCCCAACCCTTACTCCGGTAAGCTCCTCATAATGAAGGATCCTAACACCTATATTAACGCGAGCCAGTGGGGAAGGGCGCGTGAGTTGGTAAGGGACCTAGCCCTAATGAGCGGCGCTGAGTTCGAGGACCTACTCATCAAGCCTAGGACAAGCTCGTTCGGTGACCCAGTACCGCATCTTAGGGAGGCGCATAGCAGGGACTGGGGCACGTACCTCAGGAGAAGGAAGGAACTGCTGAGGAAGGGGAGGGCTTGGTTCTCTAAGCTTGTGGAGGGGCTTTGGGGGCGTGAGCCTTGGGTGCGTGAGGCCGTGTTGCCTGATGGCACAAGGCTTGTTTGGGGTGACGGGAGGTCCTTCAGCTTCGGTGACGTTAGGGTTAAGGTGTTCCCGCCGTGGTTTCATGGCGTTGAGTATGACAGGACTGGGTGGGTCACGCCCGTGTTGATCGAGGTGCGAGGGACTAAGATAATGTACAGCAGTGACTTAATGGGCCCGACGATAGAGGATTACGCCTCACGAATAATTGCTGAGGAGCCCGACATCCTAATACTTGATGGTCCGCCAACGTACTTATTCCCCTACATGCTCAACAGAATCAACCTCGGGAGAGCTGTGGAGAACGCAACAAGGATAATTAGGGAGTGCTCACCCGAACTAGTGATCTACGACCATCACTTACTCCGGGAGCGTAGGTGGAGGAAGCGGGTGCGGGAGGTATTCAGAGCCGCTGCCGAGGAGGGTGTTCAACTACTAACTGCTGCGGAATGCCTAGGGAGTAGGCCGCTCATAGATACTCTCTGAGGTTCAGCCCTGCATGCGCTTCGCGACCTCCCGCCGAACCTCCTCGATGCAACGATTCATTGCCTCTTCGTCAACTATCTTGGGAGGCCTGTCTTGAGTGCTTATGAATACCTGCTGCTTCAGCTCACCCGTATCCTTATCTCTGACATATTCCAACCTCATAATTACGTCCGCTAAATCCGCTTGAGCAGTGAAGGACCCCTCGCTTAGCGGCGACACTATCCTCACCACCGTTATGCCTTTGCTCCTTAGATAGAGAAGCTGATTGTAGAGCGTTCTTAAGTACGTGCTGTCGACTTGACTTGAAGGTATTAGTTCGGGCGCTAGGAACACTACTATGTCTGGCTTATACCTGTCAATTAAGTCCATCTCTATGTTCACTAACTCACCCAAGCTGTAAGCTGTTGGGTTGATCGCCTCAATGAATGAGATATACCTCTTCACGGCTTTCGGGTTTATGCCCATATCCCTTGCTAATGACTTGGCGACCTCTAGTACCTCCTCTGACGATATCCTATAGGAAACTACGCCTACCTTCAGCCCATGCTTAACTATTAACGCCAACACTGGTGTTAGTGCATGGCCTAAGCTCCTCGCATGAGGCGGCGTGGCAAGCAATATCGTCATACCGGGGTATATGGGGCCGACTACCTTCTCAAGAAGTCTGCAGGGTATCCTGTATTCCCTATCCTTCTTTGGTGGCGGCACTTTATTCAGTACTGGCGGCATGAATACCTTAATTCCCCTACCCTCCATTATTGTGAAGGGAACCTCAGCTATGGTTAGCCTGGCCCCCCTGAACTTCCTGAACTCCATTAACCTGACTAGGAGGGATTCCTTGACTTCATGCTTCATTAGGATGACTGCGTCGGCAACGAACTCCACGTCAGTTATTGGTAGTGCCTTCATACCTAGCGGGAGCTCCTCAATCATTATGACTAGGCCGCGGACCAGTATTGAGAGGTCGTAGAAGAAGTTCTGGAGTACCGACCTGCCTTTCCCATATCCCTTTACTGCCTTAGAGATTGGGGTAGTGCTATCAATCACTACTACCTTGGCGTTCAGTTTTGTTGCGTTGTTGATTACGGTGTCGCCTAGGACGTCGATTACGTCCTCCCCGGCTATGACAGGCACCCTGATGAACTTGAAGAGCCCTTCTTCCTTAAGCCTCTCGAAGTCCATGCCGAACTTACTCATCTGGCTCACGAACTTGTCGTAGCGCTCGTTGAAGGACACGTAAAGGCATGGCTTACCCCTCAACGCGTTCGAGTAACATATCGTTGCGGCGAACGTTGTCTTACCAGCGCCAGGGTGCCCAGCTATTAGAAGAGTTGTCCCGGGTTCCAGGGCTTCAGCATAAGCTTCATCAAGTTCAGGTATGCCGAAGACATATCGTTCATCCTCGCCCCTACCCTGCTTACGCTCTAAGGTCAACTATAATCACCTCAATTACATTACCCGCAGTTAAGGTTTAATTTGTTGCTACTATCTAGAGTAAGGCATTAAAACACGAAATTTTTATTATGTCCTGTTAATCGGGTGATGACGTATGGTTAAGCGCATACTGGTAAGTAACGATGACTGTTACCTTAGCCCCGGCCTCTACCTATTGGCTGACGCGGTTGACTCGCTAGGGGACGTGCTCATATCCTCCACGGAGTTCCCGCGTTCCGCTACCGGGAGGGAAATAACGTTCAGCAGGCCCCTCAGGTACGTGGAGAAGCAATACGGGGGTAGGACAGTCCACGTCACTGACGGAACCCCGATAGATGCGCTCCACCTGGCCGTGGAGGTGCTGGGCTTCAGACCGGACGTCGTGCTTTCGGGCGTTAACGTTGGGGATAACCTCTCACTCCAACATATATTCTACAGCGGGACCCTAGCAGTTACAATAGAGGCCGCATTAATGGGTATACCCTCCATAGCGTTCTCGGCAGGCATAGATAGCTTCAGAGGCTTCGAGAACCCCGTACTACGGGACGTAATTGTTAAGGTAGCATCCCACCTAACGAAGAAGGTCTTGGATAAGGGCTTACCTGAGGGGGTTGACCTCCTCTCGGTTAACATACCGCCCCACCCGAATGGATGTGTCGAGGTTACGAGAGCCGCGAGGATCAGGTGGAGGGCAGCGTACAGGCGCGGCATAGATCCGCGAGGCCGGACGTACTACTGGCTCTATGGGTTAAGGAGTGGTGTTGAGGAAGGCACCGATGTCGCGGCCTATGAGAGGGGATGCATCACCATCACGCCACTTAACATAAACTTAAACGTTAGTGAGGAGTTACTGAGTCGCGTTAAGGGGTTCGTAACTGACTTAAAGATCAAGCCATAATGCCTTCCCGGGGAAGAATTTTAACAGGCTTTAAGGCCATCATTATGAGTCCGAGGACTGACTAATGTGAAATGCAGTAACGGGCTGGAGGTCTTCTCGAAGATCGTGTCGTACGTTCTCTCAGCACCGGTATATGCTACCTTACTTGCGTGGTACATGCTGTGGGTTAGGTCCCGCCTCAACATGCTGGAATGGCTGTCGGCCTTTGTTTTTCTTGGCGCGGCGCCCATACTCGCTGTCTTGCTTGGAGTAGCTAGGGGGAAGGTCGACGTGTTCGTTAGTAAGAGGTCTGCTAGGCCATTTTACTTCATTCCTGCTGTGGCTTCATACGTGATCGGTGGATGGGTCTTCACGGTGCTTGGAGACCGGCTACTCGCGGCGTTTGCTTTCACCTACGCTACCGTCACGATATCTATACTTGCGGCGACTTTCGTGGAGAAGGTGAGCGTACATGCGGCGGGGGTGGCGGGCCCAACCACATTCATGGTTCTCACCTTCGGCGTATCTTACCTTGCGCTTTACGCACTTGTTCTTACGGTCGGGCTAGCTAGGCTTTGCCTTAAAGCCCATACTGTGAGGGAACTTATTCTAGGCACGCTTATCGCTGTTATCATTACGGCTCTCACGTGGTTTACGTTGATAGGGACTGGGACTTATTAAGTAACACATAATTTCCGGGCTCACCATAGGTTCATTGGGATGCATTGATTTGACTAAGGGTAGTGATAAGGACTTGATCCTAGTTATTGATCAGGGCACTTCCGGGACTCACGCCGCGTTAATTGATAATGATGGTCGCGTGGTTTCCTACGCCTACAGGAAGCACGAGCAGATAATCCCTCGACCCGGGTGGGTTGAGTACGACCCCACTGAGATCTGGCGGAATGTTAAGGTAACGATGGCTAAGGTATTCGAGGCTTCCGGCGTAGACCCTATGAGGATAGCCGCTATTGGTGTGGCTAATCAGCGTGAGACCGTCGTCGTGTGGGACCCTAGAAGCGGGAGGCCACTATATAACGCCATAGCTTGGCGGTGTAGGAGATCCGTGGAGCTCGCAGAGAAGTTAAAAGAGGAGTACGCGGCACTAATTAGGTCCAAGACAGGATTAATACCGGACCCGTGCTTCACTGGCACTAAGGTATGGTGGTTGCTTGAGAACGTGGAGGGTCTCCGGGAGCGTGCTGCAAGAGGCGAGGCTTTCTTCGGGACGGTTGATTCGTGGATCGTCTGGAACTTAACGAAGGGAGGGAGGGACGTAGCCACACCCTGGGCTGGTGGGGCGTTCGTGACTGACTACTCTAACGCGT